>DAIQNC010000444.1:0-3953 GCA_036788655.1 Ktedonobacteraceae bacterium | reverse complement strand
ACCGGATCCCAGCCCCAGTAGCCGCCCCAGCCAAGCACATGATAGGCCCACCACGCGCCGAGAATCAGACCCGCAGTCTGAATCGTCCATGATGCCAGCGTCCAGCGACGAATGGCACGTAACCACGCGCTATCCAGTTTGCCACTCAACATAGCGGCTACCGCGAAGGCGTAGGGAATGGCAAAACTCATATAGCCCATCAACAACGTCGGCGGATGTATCAGCATTCCAGGATCCATCAGCAAAGGGTTGAGACCGACGCCGTTTGCTGGCGGTGGGCCGGGCAATCGCACAAACGGATTGGAAACCGATGTTAGCACAATCAGAAAGAACGCCTCAATTCCCATCAGTGTAGCTATGACATATGGAACGAGCGCATTTGGGACACGTTTCGAAGTTAAGACGAAGATGGCGGAGAATACAGAAAGTACCAGGGCATCGTGAGGCTCGACTGCTCCGCGACATAACGTACACCAAAATCGTGCGTGAGGAATGAGACGACAAGTGATGCAGCAGCGATGAGAAGCAGAGCCGTAACAACGAGCGTACTGCGCTTTGCACATGCAACAAACAACGAACCATCATGTCGCTCATTCTGTTCCTTGTTGCTTGTATTGCTCCTGTTGCTACGAATGCCACCGATGACGCCGAACACCATAGCAAGCACGGCAAAACCGAACGCGAGAATGAGGGCAATCGTCCCCAGGTCTGAAAAATACACGGCTAATCCTCTAACATTATTACCTTGATAACAGAACAGAATTGTACATGGCTTGTTACCATAAATTATAAATGTCTATGATGTTGGCGTCGCCGCCTGAAATTTCGATGGACATTTCGTCAGCAGCGTCTGAGCCTGAAATGCGCCCTGTCCCTTATAGTATCCTTCTACTACAACCTGTACACCAGGACGAAAGATATCTGGTACAACGCCGCTGTACTTAACAGGCAATGAAAGGCTACTACTGCTATCCTTGATGTCGAACGAGATACTACCAGTCGCATCGTCGCGCACAACCGACCCGGTCTGCACAATGCCTGCCACACGCACATCCTGCGACGTGCAGGTGCTACACTTGTGCAATTCCATCACCGTCATGTAATAGACAGCGCTCGATTGAGTATTGATGAAGACGAGATAAAATATTGCACCCAGAACGGCAATACCTGCAATAATAAAACTGAATGGAATGCGCTTTCGAGAGGTGTTCGATTTCCGCCTGTCAGACGAAACAGACCCTGTAGACTCGATAGGCTCAATAGGCTCCTTCGATGTAGCAGACTGCACAACAACCTCCAATAATAAATCGCACGGGCGACCACAAGGGTACGCCCCTACTATACCAACGAGGAGGGGGTGCAACCGTGTATAGTAGGAGCGTACCCTTGCGGTCGCCCGTGTGGTTTTCCCACCCTCATCTATTTAGTTTTTAATGCGACGCAATCGTCGCCTGAAATAATTGATTCAACACGCCTCCCAGCAAGAATACCAGGATACCGAGTGCCAGCATCAATTGTGGTGCCGCCTTCGAGAAGCGTGTAGTACGCTTTGCCAGTCGCCTTATATTGCTCTGTCCGATATAGACCGCTAGCAGAAACATCACCAACGCCAGCGCGATTTTGCACCCCAACACAATCAAGTAGGGCAAGCCAAGCGTCGTTTGCGTCAAACGGTCAAAGGTAAGATAGGCTCCCGTCAATAGTAGCACCCAGACACAGACATTCACCATTTGCTTGAACAGGGCCGCTATCTTCGCCGACACGGCTGGTGCAGGGCCAGAGGCGCGAAGTGCTGGAATGACAACCAGCAGATACATGATGCTGCCACCAACCCAGGTCGCCCCGGCAAGAATGTGAGCTACTCGCACCATCAAGCGGATTGCCGACAACGCGCCCATAGCATTCGCCCTTACTACCTACGATTTCAGCTTCGACAACTCTTGCTGCAATCCCTGCGGAGTCATCGACGTGTTAAACATCCCCGTTACGATACCCTTGCTATTGATAAACACCGTCATCGGAAAGGTCGATATGCCATAATTGATAGACGTTGCGGTATTAAGAGTATCTTGCACATTCGGATATGTGATACCGTACTTCTGTATGTAGTCGTGACTTACTCCCACATTCTCAGGTGCTTCGATACCAATAAAGGCGATACCTCGTGCCTTCAATTGTGGATACATCGTTTTTTGCAAATAGGGAGCCTCGGCATTACAAGGGTCACACCAAGCCGCCCAGAAGTTCAGCACAACAGGCTGCCCTTTGAAATCCGCAAGATGTAGCGTCGTTGATTTTCCATTCGCATTGTTTATCACTGGCAACGAAAAATCTGGTGCTTGCTTTCCTACAAGTGGCATATGCACATCACCATACACGGTACTGGGATCGCTACTCGCTTGCTTCGATGGCGTGAGCAACTGCGTCCAGAGCAGAGCGAGCAGACCAACATTGAGTAGACTCACCACCACAAATATCGTGATATTGCGCTTGCGTGACCGTTTACGCAGAACAAGTTGCGCGTCATCTACCGCTTGCTTAGAAGTGGCAGCATCGACGCTATTTGTATCATGGATACCGTTAGCTTCCATAGTTTCATTACTCGTTCTTGCAAAATCATGTTGTGCCGTGATAAATCACGGCAGGCCACGCCTTCGCTGACATACAGCCGTGATTTATCACGGCACAACATGATTTTGCAAGGTTCATAAATAGGAAAAATTCCGAGATAACATCGACTCGATTATGACGCGCTTGCCTGAGAGGTAGCTTGCAGAGCGGTGTTTGCACCTTACAACCACCTGAATATGTAAGTGAGCAAAGTAACTACATTATCGTCGTGACGCGATACATTGACACTGGCAGATTTACATGTTACTCTTAAATACACATCAATAGCGTTTGCTTTCTTCACTTTACGTAACAGACACTTTTGCGCAAAAGCTGTCGAGGTAAAGTGGTGATATAATGGTACATCGTTGCGTAGTTCTTTATAGAAACGTTACCATAGTTCAAGGACGAAGATGGAGATAGCGTTCATTGATTGTCAAATGCCCCGCTGATTACGGCGTATGTAATCGCGGATACCACTGATGCATAGAGATAGCGCATGTGATGGTCTGTCACGTTGCGTTATTTGTCACTGTGCATAGGCTCGAAGGAGTGCTTTCATGCTACACTTCTCCTCGCTTCGTGGGAAGCTCTTTTCTCATTTCGCGCTTCTCGTCCTCAGTATTTTTGTTCTTGTACCACTTGCCGCTTGTGGTGGTTCGACGAGCGGCGGTAATACTGGCAATTCAGGTGGCGGAGTCGTCAATCTGACATTCGCTTCCTGGGTTCCGAATCTGCAACCCGTCATCGACATGTTCAACAAATCACATCCGAACATTCAGGTGAAATGGGAATCTGTTCCAGCAGGTGCGAACGGCACGTATGCCAAGTTCTTTACTGAAATCACCGCGAAGAACGCTCCCGATCTGGGTCAGGTCGAGTATCAGTTCCTACCAACCTTTGAGGCAACAGGCGGCTTGCTCGACATGTCGCAGTATGGCGCAAGCTCCATCAAGAACGATTTCGTTCCATGGACATGGAATCAGGTGACACAGGGTAGCTCAGTCTACGCTATTCCGCAGGACACAGGCCCGATGGCAATGTACTATCGCGCCGACCTCTTCAAGAAGTACAACATTCCTGTACCTCAGACATGGGCGGACTATGCTACTGCCGCCGCGAAGTTGCATGCTGCGAACTCAAGTTACTACATCACCGACTTCCCACCAAAGGAAGCTGGACAGTATCTCGGTCTGGAGTGGCAGGCAGGAGCGCAACCGTTCCAGATTAACGGCAACTCGTGGAAGGTAGCTCTTAACGACACTACCTCGAAAATGGTTGCCAGCTACTGGCAGGGTCTCCTCGACAAGAAGCTGGTGAAGACCGATCCCGACTTCACACAG
>DAIQNC010000443.1:590-3963 GCA_036788655.1 Ktedonobacteraceae bacterium | reverse complement strand
TCAGCAAGTCGTCGTACTACAACATCCAGGACTTGCCTACTATTCGACGGCTGGTTATGTTGATGCGCTTGCATGGCTTGTACAGCACCATTCACCAACGCTTTTGCTAACAAATGCCACACCGAATGGACGTGACTGCTTTCCACGATTGGCGGCACGTTTGCACGTTCCACTCATTGCTAATGCGCTCGGTCTCACTCTACAAAACGATGCTTTGTTAGCAACACGCGCCATTTATGAAGGACGAGCCTACGTACAAACTCATACAAATATGCATCATCGTCCTGTATTGGCTACACTTATTCCGGGGATGCGTGGTACTGCATCCAGAGTACACCAGGAGATTGAACCTGTTGTGACACGCTACACACCAGAGCTTGCGGAGAGTGATACAATGGCACGGGTTCGACGAGTCAGGATACAGGCTCCATCACCCGAAGAGGTTGAATTGGACGCGGCAGAGCGCATCGTGGCAGGTGGTCGTGGTATTGGTCAGCAGGGATTTCAAGAACTTGCTACGTTCGCACATCGACTTGGCGCTGCTGTTGGCGCGACTCGTGTTGCTACCGACCAGGGCTGGATCGAACATGCACGGCAGATTGGCGCGACGGGAAAGATTGTACGCCCGAAACTCTATATTGCCTGTGGTATCTCCGGTGCGGCACAGCATACAAGTGGTATGAGTGAGTCGAGAACGGTGATAGCTATCAATCCTGATCGTAGCGCACCCATCTTCGCACTTGCTGACCTGGGACTGCTCGGCGATGCCAACGAAATTCTGCCACTTGCCGAACAATTATTAGATGAAACGCCCGAAATGGTCGAACAAAAGAAGGACTAAATGGTTTCTCAACGTCGCATACTTTTTTTCACGCTCTTTTTAGCATATATCGCAACTGGTATTATCTCAATTTTACCCGGCCCAGCACTCTCCCTTATCGCAGAGCATACACATGTCACGCTTGATGTCGCTGGTTGGCTGTTCACCTCGTCATCGCTCGGCTTCTCGTGCGGCGTTATTCTCGCTGGCTGGCTCAGTTCTCGAATGAGTGGGAAATATCTGCTGATGATCGGGATGATCGTCATGGGGTTGATGGCACTTATCTTGCCGTGGACACACAGCTTTGCCCTCTTGCTCACTGCAAATTTTATCCTGGGTATTGGCTTCAGCTTTGTCGATGTGAGCGTCAATATTCTGGTCACGCTGGCATTTCATGACAGTCTGGGCGAGACGTTGAACTTACTGCACAGTTCCTTCGCAATTGGTGCGCTCATTGGGCCGCTCCTGCTCTCGCTGTTTCTCCAGACGATACAGAGTGCGCTCCCAGCCTTTGGCATAGGTACTATACTGGCACTGATAGCTGCATTACTCCTTGCACTCCCTTACACACCACACGTCTCACCATCGTCAACAACCAGTAGCACACAAACGAATAGCACACAAAATACCACGATATTGAGCATATTTGGACAGCTCGTCTTATGGCTCATGATGCTACAAATGTTTCTGTATGTTGGGGCTGAGGTAAGCTTTGGAGACTGGGTGACAACGGCAGTGAGTCAAGGAGCGAGCGTCTCACTGGTTATTGCTGCTCCTGCTGTCACGATGTTCTGGATTGGCCTAACCTCTGGTCGTTTACTGGGAGCGCAACTGCTTCGACGTGGCCTGTTGAGCGAAACGCGATTACTCTACATATGCTGTATTGGTGGCGGCATATCTGGACTGGTCGTAGCCCTCTTTGCCCATTTGATAGGAATTGCATTTGGGGCAAGTCTGTTGACAGGTCTCTTTTTTGGCCCTCTCTTTCCGGGTATCATGGCAATTGCCTCACGCCGCTTCGTACATGTGCTTGGCCTTGCATCAAGCGTAATGCTATTCGGTGCAGGAACTTCTGGCATTGTGCTACCCTTGCTCGTTGGTATTCTCATCACGCATACCGGCATCAGTTGGGGTATGGCATTACCTGCGCTTTTGTGCCTGTGTATCACTGTTCCGTTCGCAATTACACTCTCACGTCGCTTCTCACAACCATCGAGTCAGTTGCAATTGAATGATGAGACGCATACAATGAGACCAGAACAATCGTCTCGTATATCGTAGTTATAAGGAGCGCAACACATGAAGGCAGTGCTATTTACCGAATACGGCGGCCCTGATGTTCTACATCCCCAGGAAGTAGCAGACCCAACACCCGAAGCGAACGAGGTACTGGTTCAAGTCAAGGCAACAACTGTCAATAGACTCGATCTTTTTCAACGCGCTGGAAGTAGACCCACTGGTAAACTTCCGTTCACGCCTGGATTGGAAGCTGCTGGCGTTGTTGTCAACGACGCTCAAGGCTTTCATGCAGGTGAACGGGTGCTGACGACACGTGCATCATCTGCAAAGGGGGGTGGCGGCTATGCCTCGATGATTGCCGCACCTGCATCCGACCTCGTGCGTATTCCTGATAGTGTTAGCTTCGAGCAAGCAGTGGCAGCAGGTCTCGCGGCTTCAACTGCATGGGGCGGTTTATTTGACCTCGGCCATTTGCGAAAAGGTCAGCGCGTCCTCATCTGGGCAGGTTCAAGTGGTGTGGGTTCGCTTGCTATTCAATTTGCGAAACAGGCAGGTGCGTGGGTTGCAACAACTGCCAGTAGCAACCAACGAGCGGAGACATTGAAAAAATTGGGTGCTGATCTCGTCATTGACCACAAAACGCAGGATGTGGGCAAAGTGCTACAGGAGCAAGGCGGCGTCAATCTCGTCATAGAGCTAGTAGGCACATCGCTCCAATCAAGCCTCAATGCATGCGCTCCCGATGGACGTATCATCCTCATCGGCAACCTCGGCGGACAACAGGCGACTGTCGATACACAGGCATGGCGTTTGAAGCGAGTTCATGTCATCGGCGGCGGAATTGTTCACACGTCACCTGAAAATGAGGCAAAATACCTGCAACTCATCGCAGAAAAGGCAGCGACGCCACTCATAGCGCAGACGCTACCAGTCGAGCAAGCGGCTCAGGCACATAAGATACTTGATTCAGGTGAGCCACAGGGGAAGATTGTACTTATCCACTCGTAACCTCATCTGTAATTAGTCATCTGTAGGGGCCATAATTTATTACGCCCTGGTAGCCACTACGCATCGTCAAAGGAGCGCGAGGGCGTAATAAATTATGGCCCCTACAGAAGCGATTTCGACGATGAAGTTTCATCATCAGCACGTGCTAAGGAAGGGAAATCTACTTTGACACAACAGACCAGTTCCGCAGAGGCAATTAAGACAGACCAGATTGTATTTACCAGGGGCGTTCCCGCCATTGAAGATGGCTACACCATCGGCGGCGAAGCGAGCCGCAGATAGAACGAGGCGTCGTCGACGTAGCGA
>DAIQNC010000443.1:0-580 GCA_036788655.1 Ktedonobacteraceae bacterium | reverse complement strand
CCCGCCATTGAAGCCTTACCAAACAAACTCATTAGTGAGTGTCTACAGGCCGTATTGGAGTCACCAAACGGACAAAGTATTCTACAATACGGACATAATGGCGGCTATTTACCGCTACGTCAGATGCTCGCAGAACAATACAATGTCTCACCAGATCAGGTGCTTGTCGGCAACGGCTCGCTGCACCTACAAGACATGCTCTCCGCACTCCTTATCAAGCCGGGAGACGTGGTATTTGTGGAGCAACCGAGCTATGACCGTGCCATCAAAACGTTTCGACGACGTGGCGCGAAAGTTATCGGCATTCCGTTAGAGCAGGATGGCGTAAATATTCAGGCACTGGAACAGGCATTGACGCGCTACACACCAAAGTTTATGTACGTCATTCCTGATTTCCAGAATCCCGCTGGCGTGACCACCTCTGCGGAAAAGCGGCAGGCACTCGTAGACATTGCTGCACATCACAATCTCTGGCTCGTCGAAGATATTCCCTATCGCACCTTGCGCTATAGTGGCACATCCATTCCCTTGTTGCGAGACTTGAATGCTGAACATGTTCTTACACTCAGTTCATACAGCA
>DAIQNC010000442.1:0-3967 GCA_036788655.1 Ktedonobacteraceae bacterium | reverse complement strand
CGCCGCGTCCACAGAAGCCAAGTGCTTCCAGCGTCATCACGACGGTAATAGTGAACGAGTCGTAAATTTCTGCAACGTCAATATCTGCTGTTGTCAGACCTGACATAGCAAAAGCATCGCGCCCCGAAGCAACTGCCGCCTGATGCGTAGCGAGATCGGGCATGTTCACAATCGTGTTGTGTGTGTGAGCTTCGCCATGTCCTAGCACCCAGACAGGGCTCTTGCGTGTATTGTGTGCGCGTTCAGCAGTCGTCACCACGACGGCTCCTCCGCCATCTGTAACCAGACAGCAATCAAGTAAATGCAAAGGCTCGGCTATTGGGCGTGAATTTAACACATCCTCAATAGTAATCGGGTCTCTCATCATCGCCTTCGGGTTCATTGCAGCCCATTTTCGTGTTGCGACAGCGACCTCGGCAAGTTGTTCGCTGGTCGTACCATACTCGTACATATGGCGCATAGCGGCAAGTGCATATGCCCCCACAGGCGTCGGAAGCCCAAAAGGTGGTTCAAACTGCTCGGTTAAGCCGAAAGTATAGCCACCACGTCCACGCGAACGGTCGGAACGTTGTGTACTGCCATAGGTGATAAGTGCAACCTCGAATAGACCAGCCTCGATACCTGCGACTGCATGTCCTACATGCGCCTCGAATGATGAGCCACCAATATTTGTCGAGTCCGTATATCTGGGTTTGATGCCCAGATATTCAGCCAACATCATGTTTGGCGACCACGCCCAATTACCTGCACAGAAGAGCGCGTCCACATCATCGAAGCTGAGGCCAGCATCATCGAGAGCCGTCCTTGCCGCTTGATGCTGGAGTTGCAGCACCGTTTTATCGGGGGTGCGTCCGAGGTCAGACTCAGCCACACCCACAATTGCTGCTCGTTGACGAGCCATTAAAGTGCCTCCCCAACCTTTACATGACCCTTCAACAAGTTTCTTGAGATGATGTAACGCTGAATTTCGTCCGTACCCTCGAAAATGCGATACAGGCGTACCAGACGATACCAGCGTTCGATAGGCAGTTCTTTGGTATAACCCATGCCACCGAAAATTTGCATCACGCGGTCGATGACGTGATTCGCCATATTCGCACCGTGTAGCTTGGCAACCGAAGAGGCATTACGAGCATCCTTCCCGTTCTCAGCTTGCCATGCCGCGTAGAGAACAAGCCAGCGCGTAGCCTCAATCTCTACATAGGAGTCTGCAATCATCCACTGAATAGCCTGATATTCAGCGATGGGATGGCCCATGGATACGCGCTGCTTGGAATAGTCGATACCCATTTGCAGCGCACGCTCGGCTGTTCCAACCGCACCAGCAGGAATGCGCCAACGACCTGCACCAATCCATTGCATACCTAGATTGAAGCCATTATGCAGTTCGCCCAGAATGTTCTTCGCCGGAACACGCACATTCTCAAAGTAGAGCGAAGCTGGACCCCAATCACCCATCGTGGGGATATAGCTGGATTTCCAGCCCATATCGCGGTCTACCAGGAAGCACGTTACGCCGCCATGTCCGCCTTTCTCCGCGTCGGTCACAGCAAAGACCATAGCGAAATCGGCCTCATTACCATTCGTGATGAAGATTTTTTCGCCGTTTAGCACATAGGAATCGCCATCCTTTACGGCTCGCATCTTAATATTAGCTGCATCTGAACCTGCCCCCGGCTCTGTGAGTGCAAAGCAGGAGCGACGGTCTCCATTGATCGTCGGTATCAGATAGCGTTCTTTTTGCTCCTCGTTACATTGGTAGAGAATGTTATCTGCGTTTCCACCAAAGTTGAACGGTACAAAGGTACGAGATAGTTCCATTGCGGTAATCGCGCCCATAATTGGGCCAAGATTCGCTCCACCGTACTCTTCCGGTGTGTTAATGCCCCAGAAACCCAGGTTTTTCGCTTTCTGCTGTAACTCACGGAGCTTCTCACGTCCGATTTCTGGACGCCCCTCTCGCTCGTTCAAAAGAACATCACCCTCTAAAGGGATGAGTTCTCTGTTCACAAAATCACGAACGGTCTGTTGCACCATTTTCTGTTCTTCGGTCAGGCTAAAATCCATGTGTTTGCTCCTTTACAGCTTCGGCAGAGTAAGCACGTTCGTTGCTCTTCTACCACAAAATATATAACAGATAGTTACGGACATCCATAGATGAGGATGTCTGCTGTAGTTAACCTCATCACTTCCTCGAAGTGTATGTTGTGTCGTGATGTATCACGGCTGTGTGTCAAGCAATACTTTGATAGGCATAGACGGTCGTGATACATCACGACACAACATGTAAATTTGGCAAGCTACTAGTCGAACATATCAATGTCTACTGTCCTGTGAGTAGCATCGGAACGTTCTGAACGTTTGTCTTCGGGAAGTAACTGAGCGTGAAAGTAATCTAGTTGAACGGACGTGTAGGTTTCCAGATCAATGACGGGTAGGAAGTGCCACGTTTTCTGTAACGCCCACAGATGTCCAATACCAAGTACGTTTGCGGCTAATACACGTGGTTCGGGGATATCCGAACGGAAGATGCCCATACGCTGCCCTTCCTGGAAAAGTGCCAGGAAGTGATTATCCAGGTTCTTAATCATCTCAAGGATACGATGTCGCACCTCTCGTGGAAGCGTTGAGCTATCACGGTAGGTAATTAAAATACCTTTTGATCCATTGTCCAGGTCTTTGTAGAGTTCACGCACAATGAAATCAAAGCGTTCAAGTGGATTGATAATATCAGTCCCCTGTTTGAAAAGGTCGAGGTGAATTTGCGCAGTCTTTTCACAACAGGCGAGCAAAATATCATCTTTGCTAGTGAAGGAGTAATAAATAAGTCCAGTGCTAATGCCCACAGCACGAGCGATGTCGGGCACAGTCGTTCCATGAAAACCTTTACGGCTAAATAAATCACCAGCGGCGGCGATAATTTCCTCGCGGCGAATGTCACGAGATGTTTTAGCAACCATGCGTACTCGTCCTTCATTGCACATCTACATGATAGCTCTCGTCAGTCGTTTCGAGACTGTCGGAATCGTCGTTGAGTAAAGCCTACCATATTTTGAATGATTATTCAATACCATTGACCTCTGTTTTTACAGAGGATATGATATATCTCACCAGAGCCATCCGCACGATATTTGGAGGAACTAATCATGTCTCAGGTTTCCGCACAGCGAGGTAGCGACAAGTCAACATCTGATATATACCATTATCAAACCCCTCTGCCTGAAGAATCAAGAAACGACGAGACCCATGTTCGTCATGTCCATATAGCTATCCTGGGAACGGGCTTTTCCGGGCTTGGCATGGCTATTCGGCTCAAACAAAGCGGAGAAGACGACTTTGTGGTGATGGAGAAAGCAAACGATATCGGCGGCACATGGCGCGATAATACCTATCCCGGCTGTGCCTGTGATATTCAATCGCATCTATATTCCTTTTCCTTTGCGCTCAATCCTCAGTGGACGCATGTGTATTCTCGCCAGCGCGAAATTCGGGACTATCTACGCAATTGTGCAAAACGCTTTGGTATTCTCCCCCATATTCAATGGAATACTGAAATGCTAGATGCCACGTGGAGTGAAGACGAACAACGCTGGTACATCACAACATCGCACGGGGTGCTAACTTGCGGCATCTTTATTCTCGGCAATGGCCCACTCAGTGAGCCATCATTACCAGCAATCAAAGGTATAGAGCAATTTGAGGGAACGATATTTCACTCGTCACGCTGGAATCACGAATATGACCTGACAGGCAAACGGGTAGCCGTGATTGGAACAGGCGCATCAGCTATTCAATTTGTGCCGCATATTCAACCGCAGGTTGCTCACCTCTCGCTGTTCCTACGCACACCCCCTTGGATTGTGCCACGTCTGGATCATGAAATTCCAGAGTGGCGGCGCACGATGTATCGTTATTTGCCCATCACACAACGCTATGTGCGTGGCAAAATGTACTGGTTGCACGAATT
>DAIQNC010000441.1:0-3977 GCA_036788655.1 Ktedonobacteraceae bacterium | reverse complement strand
GTCGATCTGGATGATGAAGAGGTGATTTTGCATGTCGAGTTTCAACGGCGGCGGGATGCTGAGATGAGTAAGCGTGTATGGGAATACAACGCGATGACAACGATTCAATATCAGCGTCCTACGGCGTCGTTCGTGTTATACTTGATACCAGATGGGAATGTTCCCGACCCTTTCTACGAGGTTACGTGGTGGAATGGTAGACGTATCCACAACTTCAGCTATGATATTCTCAAGCTCTGGGAATTGCCTGTTGAGGAGCTTGAGCAAGTGGGGCGTGAAGGCTTGTTGCCGCTCATGCCTCTTGCAAAGGGCGGCATGAGTTACAGGCGCGTCGATGAGATGATCGAGCGATTACAGGAAACCGGGCGCGAGGACTTGTATGCAATGGCCTATTCGCTAGCGGCACTCGCCTTCCGAAAGACCGAAGACCGCGCATGGTTGAAAAGGAGATTTTCCATGTTAAAGGACATTCTCGAAGAGTCCTGGGCATACCAGGAAATGGTGGAAGAGGCTCAGGAGAAAGGGATGGCGAAGGGACTGGCGAAGGGGATGGCGCAAGGGATGGCGCAAGGATTGGAAGAGGGCTTAAATGCAATGCGTCAACCAATTTTACATCTTGTACGAAGAAAGTATCCCCAACTTGAGCCTCTGGCAACGCAGTATGTCAATCAAGTGAAGGAGCCTGAACAATTGAGTAGCCTCATTGATAAGCTTTTCGATGCTCAGAGTAGCGAAGAGGTTGCTCAACTCTTTAGCCAACAATAGAGTGCATTGACTTTCAGCTTGTCTGGTCTTATGTAGTGGCACAATTCATTGTGCGGTCCAGTAACCAGTAAATAGCATATGGACACGCACAATGATGAATGCTGAGGAATGAAACAGGACGTTCGTGGTGTGGCGAGCAGGGTGTGATGAATCAGACCCCTACACTGTGCTGGCGAGCTTCTCATACACTTACGATCCGATGACCACAGTGTAGGGGTCTGATTCATCACACCCTGGTTGCTCACGCACACTTGTCCATCATGATTTCTCAATCTCCATCTTTATGCCTCTACACGTTTCCCCGTGTTTCTCCTCGTCGATTTCGGCATAATCCCCCCAATGTTTTGTCCTGCTTCATCGAGCTTATATCCATACATACAAACGTATACCCTTCAATATACATCTATACTGGATGTAGGTACATGGCAACTATTGTCGGTACTGTCATCATTGCTATTTCATATATAAGGATATATGCTCATGATTCCAATTGCACGACCTCTGCTGGGGGCGGAGGAAGAGGCGGCGATGCTGGGTGTTCTGGCATCGGGTCAACTGGCGCAGGGCAAACAGGTAGCCACCTTTGAGCAACGTTTCGCGGAGGTCTGTCATGTACGGGAGGCTGTTGCGGTCTCCTCTGGCACGGCGGCTCTGCATCTTGCATTGCTGGCTCACGGTATTGGCCCCGGTGATGAGGTTATCACGACGCCTTTCAGCTTTGCCGCAACCGCCAATGTTATTCTCCTTGTAGGGGCAACTCCCGTCTTTGTAGATATCGACCCATTCACGTATACACTCGATCCCACGCTGGTCGAGGCCGCAATTACTCAGCGTACCCGTGCAATTATTCCTGTGCATCTGTATGGACATCCCTGTGATATGCCGAAGTTGATGCAGCTTGCGAACGCACACCATCTTGCAGTGATTGAAGATGCGTGTCAGGCTCATGCCGCGACGATAGATGGAAGACCCGTTGGCAGTTTTGGGACAGGTTGTTTCTCGTTCTATTCTACCAAGAATATCACCACAGGTGAGGGCGGCATGGTGACGACGAATGACCCTGCAATTGCCGAGCGTGTTCGATTGATGCGGAGTCATGGGCAGAAGGAACGCTACACGCATACCGCGATGGGACACAATTTACGCATGACTGATATGCAGGCTGCGTTGGGGGTAGTGCAGTTAGAGAAACTGGAAACATTTACCGAACAACGTATTGCCAACGCTGCGTATTTGACAGAACATCTGAGTCAGGCCGTGCAGACGCCCATAACGCTCCCCGATTATCGCCACGTCTACCATCAATATACGATTCGTGTTCCGCGAAAACGCGATGAGTGGGTGAAGCGTTTGCAGGAGCGTGGTGTAGGAGCGGCAATTCACTATCCCACGACGATTTATCGACAACCATATTATAGAGACAGGCCCGGTGCATTTCGTATAGCACAATCGTCAGCACATGAGGCTCGAATGCAGAGAAGATATTTGCCAGTGGCAGAGGAGGCGGCAGAGCAGGTGATATCGCTTCCGGTACATCCGAGTGTGACGCGAGAAGACCTTGCTACTATTGTCAGGGAGGTGTTGGCATTATGCGATTGAAGGTAGCAGTTATTGGCGCAGGCTCGATGGGAACGAACCATTTGCGTGTGTTGCGAGACTTTGGCGAAGAGCGTATTCAACTGGTTGGTGTTGCGGAACCACATGAGCCGACACTGCAACGTGCCATGAGAAATTGTCATATTCCGGGTTTTACCGATTATCGAGAGATGGTAGAGCGAACACATCCCGACCTCGTGACGGTGGTTGTGCCGACCCATCTGCATTTCGAGGTTGCGGTCTATCTACTTGAGCGAGGCATCAACATCCTGCTCGAAAAGCCCATGACGCAGACACTCGAAGAGGCTCGAACGCTCATTCAACTGGCTCAACGCACGGGAGCGAAAATCGCGGTTGGGCATATCGAACGCTTCAATCCTGCGATTGTCGAGTTGAAACGACGCATTGTCTCAGGCGAACTCGGTCAACTCTTTCAGTTACATGCACGACGCCTCGGCCCATTTCCACCACGTATACGCGATGTCGGCGTCACGCTCGACCTCGCCACGCATGATATCGACGTGATGCGCTACCTCGCGGATGCCGAAGTTGAGCGTGTCTATGCAGAGACGCAGCAGCGCATACACAGCACACACGAAGACTTACTGCTTGGTATGCTACATTTCAGCAATCACGCCATTGGAATGCTCGATGTCAACTGGCTCACGCCCACGAAGGTACGCGAACTGAGCGTCACGGGTGAGCGCGGCATGTACCTCGTCAACTATCTGACGCAGGACATCTACTTTTATGAGAACGACTATACCACCACGACGTGGGATGCTCTGCGTTCAATCTCTGGCGTCAGCGAAGGCACGATGAGACGCTTCAAGGTGCAGAAGACGGAGCCGTTGCGCCTGGAATATGAGGATGTGATTGCGGCAATCGAGCAGGATATCGCGCCTACGGTGACAGGTGAGGACGGTATGGCGGTGCTGAGTACGGCATTACGGTTGGTTGCCTCGACCCGTCAATCTGAACGCATGGAAGCTATGCCGTTGCGCGTGGAAGTCGAGGCATCACATGCATTCTAACGATACCTCGACTGTCGCAGTGGTGGGATTAGGCAAGATTGGTCTGCCACTTGCTGTACAATACGCTTTGCAAGGATGGCACGTCATCGGTTGCGATATCAACGAGCAGGTAGTTGAAACGGTCAACGCTGGTCGGTCACACGTACACGAAGAGCCTGAGTTGGCGTATGAAGTGCCACATCTCGTAGCGAGCGGAATGCTCCGTGCCACGCAGGATATCGCAGAGGCGGTACGTCAGGCGCAGGTGGTTGTGGTCATCGTGCCCGTTATCATCGACGAGCAACATAAACCGAACTTCACCAGTATTGATATTGCTAGTAGCAGCATCGGAGCCAATCTACAACCCGATACACTCGTTCTCTATGAGACGACGCTACCTGTAGGCACGACTTCACAACGGTTACGCGCTCTGCTCGAACGTGCTTCGAGACTGAAAGCTGGAAAGGATTTTCTGCTTGCCTATAGTCCTGAGCGCGTATCGTCCGGTCACATCTTCCGCGATTTGCGAACGTATCCCAAAGTGATTGGTGGCATCGACGCACGTAGTACCGTTGCGGCAGAGACCTTCTATCGCTCCGTGCT
>DAIQNC010000440.1:2968-3996 GCA_036788655.1 Ktedonobacteraceae bacterium | reverse complement strand
GAGGGATGCGAGGCATCGACGACGTGAACGAGCAGGTCTGCCTCTTTCACCTCTTCCAGCGTGGCGCGGAAAGCGGCGACGAGCGTGGTGGGTAAGCGTTGCACGAAACCCACCGTGTCGGTCAGCAACAACTCTTGTCCACCCTGCAAACGTACACGCCGTACCGTAGGATCGAGTGTGGCGAAGAGCTTGTCCTCGGCAAGCGTATTCGCGGCGGCGAGGCGGTTGAGCAACGTCGATTTGCCCGCGTTGGTGTAGCCGACGAGAGCCACAACGGGTGCGCCGCTCTCTTTGCGCCGGTCACGGTGCAGTTGCCGCTGTGAACGAACTTTTTCGAGGTCTTCGAGCAAGTTCTCCTTCTGGCGGCGTAGCAAACGACGGTCAACCTCGATCTGCTTCTCACCTTCACCACGCTGCTGTGTACCACCACGCTGTCGTGACAAGTGCGACCACTGCCGTGCGATACGTGGCAGGTCATACTCGACCTGAGCGAGTTCGACCTGTAAACGACCCTCTTTCGTTCGCGCACGTTGTCCGAAGATGATGAGAATGAGGGCCGTGCGGTCAACCACCTGTACGTCCAGTTCGCGTTCAAGGTTGCGATGCTGACGCGGCGTCAACTCAAGATCGACGATGACCGCATCGCAATCATGGAAGCGTACAAGGTCGGCGACCTCTTGCACCTTGCCCGTGCCGAGCAGTGTACCGGGATGCGGCGTTCCCAGTTTTTGCACAACGCGAGCTACGCAATTCACACCAGCCGTCGTTGCCAGTCGCTCCAATTCGTCCAGCGACTCATGGATAGGCCAGTCGTTTTCGGGCATCTCCACGCCTACTAGCAGTGCGCGAGCAGGGGCTTCGGCGAGCAAACCCGCCATTGGTCGCTCATTCTGTAGCTGTGCCTGTGGAGTAATATATTCAGTCAAGAAAACGCTCCTTGTCTTACCGTGTAGGGTGTAATGAATTATACCCGTACATATGGAAATTTTATGGGTAAGTACAGGATATGGTGATATTTCTCGTAAACC
>DAIQNC010000440.1:0-2958 GCA_036788655.1 Ktedonobacteraceae bacterium | reverse complement strand
CCCTCAACCATCACAAAGTACACGATGGTAAGACAGAAAAGTATGTATATGTGGAAAATGTCGTGGAAGGGCGAACAATACTTCTCACCAGACCTGTACATAGTAGCTACTTTATGACAACAAATTTTCCTGTCTCACTATGCCTGTCGGGACATGGAATATCAATGTCGTGCAAACATGTGGGAAGGCGTTGCAATATGTAGCAAAGTGTACAACTTAGATGAAAACTATCACTCGCGTAATCTCCTGTGGGGAAGTAATTGATGATTCAATAATACACTATTTTGAGCCAAAAGTCAAGGTGAATTTCGGTGAGCTTTTGAGCAGTGTGTTGAATGGGGCTTAACATAAGTAAGGACAAAAACACTGCCAGGGGATGATGGGCAGTGTTTAAGTGAGCTATCTTGTTCTATGAGACAAGCGATAGTCTACTGACCAGTCGTGTTCGTCTGGTTGTTTCCCATTGTGTTCGTTGTGTTCGTCTCACCAGAGGAGTCAGTCTGGCCCTTGTCTGCTGGTTTAGTACCTGAACTAAAAGCTGCCTCAGTTGTCTTGACGTTTTCAGCATTTACTTCGGGGCTTTGCGGCGTGATGTGACCGGCATTCCCAACTCGTTGTTCTAGAGACTCACCCATCGTATTTGTCAGACCTGCACCGGGCGATTCGCCGCCAGTAGATTGTGTGTTTCCTGTGTTCGTTGATTCGGAGTCGGTATTCATCGTTGAATCTCCCTTTTACTCGCGCTTCGTTACTCCTACTATTCTTAACTTTGTGCAATAAAGAATGCACATAAATTTCACGCATGTGATTGAATATGAGTTTCAAGCGAATGCATTCTAGCGTCGTGGGGACGTAATAAATTATGTCCCCTACAAGTTACATGTGTATGAAAAGCACCACAAAAAACGCGATTGTCAACAACGCATGTACGTTATGTAGTGTCTTTGGTACACGCAACCGCAATCGGGTTCGCGCCCACATCCAGACACCCAGAACAACGGAGATGCTGAGAATGCCGAGCGTGATAAAGCCTGTGATGTACTCGTAGTTTCTCACACCAATGTTGAAGACGGAAGGCAGGAAGAAAACGGTGTGCGCGAGGGCGGCGCAGAAGATGACCCATCCGAAGAATTCGTGATGCTTCCTCAGAAACATCAGTACGCTTCGGCTGCCCTGCACAACCGCCGCCGATGCCTGTTTCTTGACGATGACATACCACTTGCGCGTCACCCATTGAGCCGCCGTGTAGACTGCAACGAGAAAGGCCAGCATACCGAGAATATTTTCTGTTCTTCTGTACTGGATCAAGTGCTGCGGAAAGACAAAAGAGATGCATAGCAAAGCACTATCGAGCATAATCAGCGAGCCGATGAGCCACGTAGCCCAGTTCGCAGAGAAGCGTATCAGGCGCAAAAAGCCGTAGCTCCCTAATAGAATGAAGAAGTCTATAGTTGCCAGGATGGTATAGAAAACAGAGCGAACCAATAGCGTTTCAGCAAAGTACATATATGTGTTCCTATAATTTGTTAGTTTATCACTGTCTATTATAGGACACCGCTCAATGCTGTGGTAGAGACAAAGACCTCTACATTGCCTCATTCTCTTTGTTTCGTTCCAGTTCTTGACATGGAGCATACAAACACTTGACATACAGGATACGCTTATCGCATCTTGAAACTCAAGTAGAATTGACAACACAACGAAGCCAGCAGATAACAAGAAAAGAGGAATTTTAGTAAGCATGTCAACATATCGCATTGGTGTGATGCGCGGAGACGGAATTGGACCTGAAATCGTTCAGGCATGTGTAACGATATTTGAGTCGGCAATGTGTCTCACACCCACTATTTCATATGAACTTGTCGAGTGTCCGATGGGGTTGGATGCCATTCGTCGCTATGGCTCGGCACTGCCTGATGAGTCGAGAGCGTTGCTGAAAACGTGCGATTGCTGGATTATGGGGCCACACGATAACGCATCGTATCCGGCAGAGGAGCGCAAAAAGCATCGCAATCAAGCGGCGAACTGCGCCATTCGCTCGACCTCTACGCCAATATTCGCCCCAGTCGCGCCTTACCCGGCATCGACGCTGTTGCGCCACACATGGATCTCGTGATTGTGCGCGAGAATACTGAGGAGTTTTATCCTGACCGCAACATGGTCGTGGGCAGTGGCGAGTCTATGCCTACGCCTGATATCGCCCTCTGCACGGGTGTCTTCACACGACGCGCCGCCACACGTATTGCGCGTACCGCCTTCGATATGGCGCAGCGACGACGTAAACATGTGACCATCGTGCATAAAGCCAACGTCATCACGCTTGGCTTCGGCCTCTTCATTGAAGCGTGTCGTGAGGTTGCGAAGGACTATCCAGAGGTGCGCGTCGATGATTACCACGTCGATGCGATGGCGGCTCATCTGGTGAGACGTGCATCGGATTTCGATGTCGTCGTCACCACCAACATGCTCGGCGACATCCTCTCCGACCTCGCAGGTGAGCTTGCTGGTAGTCTCGGCCTGTCCCCTTCGATAAATGCCAGCGATACAATTGCAATGGCACAGGCCGTGCATGGCTCCGCGCCCGACATCGCTGGACGCGGTATCGCCAATCCCACAGGCATCACGCTTTCGCTCGTCATGCTGCTAGACTGGCTTGCGGCCAAACACAACGATACTGCCTTGATGACAGTTTCACGACGCATCGAACATGCAATCCAACAGGTCTACGCTGACGGAATACGCACTGCCGATCTCGGTGGCAACACGAGTACAACGGAATTTGCGAATGCTGTGATTGCACAATTGTCGTAGGGGCTAGCAGGGTGTGATGTGTGATAGCCAGGGTGTGATGAATCAGACCCCTACACTGTGCTGGCGAGCATATCACGCGATGGGAGCAATCCACCACAGTGTAGGGGTCTGATTCATCACACCCTGCTAGCCACACCGCGAATGTTC
>DAIQNC010000439.1:0-4012 GCA_036788655.1 Ktedonobacteraceae bacterium | reverse complement strand
TGAACGTTGACAAATAGCACACTTTTCAGTATCCTATATATATTGATGTAGATTGAACGTTTTTAGAAATTCTGGCTTTGCCAGTGAAGGGGGTGCAGCATATGGGATTACAGAATATGAACGCATTCTTCCCACCTGTGCTTGTATGCACCCTGTCTACCCTGTACGAACAAGGCTTTTCTGGCGTTTAACCCTTGTTTATGTGAGACGCCACCCTTCGTAGCACGGTAGACAGTTAGTACAACACAACGATAACGAAACTGACTACCGTGCTTCTTTATGCCTTACGGAGGGTAAGCATTGACACATCACTCATCAAAAACATATGAGACATCTACAACTGATGTAGACCAGACCGAAGTTACTACAGACGCAACACAAGATACTCAGGATATAGAAGAAATACAGGATATCCAGGATATTCAGGATATCCAGAACACGCCTGAGATGAATCATCGAGGTGAAGAGATATTCCGGGGCGTGGTACTCAATGGCGCACACGGCATCTACGATGTGCATACCGATGGCGGCGTGATTCGCGCTCAACTACGCGGCAAGCTCAAAAAAGCCTTCAAGCAGGAGCAGGCCGCAAAATCGACAAGCAAAGAGCGTGTGAGACGCGATAAGATGCTGTTCGATCCCAACTATGCACGTAAAGTTGAGCGGATGCAGAGCCGTAACAGCAACGATGCTCCTGTCCCAACACGTCTTTCCGTTGGCGACTATGTGCGTGTACGTCGTCTTTCCGATGGCTCCGGCGTCATCGAGGAAATACTGCCACGCCAGAGTGCGCTCACTCGCAAGGATTCGGGGTCGAGCGAGAAACGTACCATCGCTCAGACGCTGCTCGCAAACCTCGATCTGGTCGTGATGGTCTTTGCTGTCGCGCAACCAGAGCCACATTTCGGACTGCTCGACCGCTACCTTGCTATCTGTGAAGAGGCTCAACTACACGCGCTCATCTGCTGCAACAAAGCTGACCTGCCCCACGACGAGTACGTTGACCAGGCAAGCAATCTCTATCAAGGCATCGGCTATTCCGTTCTCTGGACGAGTACACAGACAGGGCAGGGTATCGACGAGCTACGCACTCATCTCAAAGACCATACGACGCTCTTTACCGGGCCATCGGGCGTGGGCAAATCCTCGCTTGTCAACGCCATCGAGCCAGGCATGGCAATTCGCACTGGGCTGGTTAGCGACATAACGGGCAAAGGCAAGCATACCACGACGGGTTCGCAACTCTATCCGCTCTCGATAGGCGGCTGGCTCGCGGACTCCGCCGGAATTCGCGCCCTCGCCGCCCTCAATATCGCGCCCGAAGACCTCGCCAACTGCTTCATCGAGTTCCGTCCCTACCTCGGTCAGTGCGAATACATCGACTGCTCCCACATCAACGAAGAGGGATGCGCCATTATCTGCGCCGTCGATGAGGGTAACATTGACGAGTCGCGGCACAGGAGCTATGTAAAGATGTATCTGGGCGAAGAGAGATAACCTGGCATGGCGTGTAGTGATGAACGTTGAGAATTGAATTGGTACATGCGAGGTGTGGTCACCAGGGTGTGATAAATCAGACCCCTACACTGTGGTGGGTTTAATTGTTTCATGTTGCTTACCACAGTGTAGGGGTCTGATTTATCACACCCTGGTGACCACACCCTGGTAGCTTATCCAGGCTATGTAGGCCAACCGATAAATCGTGGCCCTACAGTGTTATCTCCTCAATCAACCCGTTCACAAGCTCTTTATCCTGCTCTTTGAACACGGTGCGTGGGTCGAGGAGCAGGGTGTCGCGGAAGATGCGCGGAAGAATGGGGACGCTACGTGCGCGAAGGCGACGTGCGAGTTCTTCGAGTGGAATAGCAACGTTCGCGGCATCTATGGCGACAAGCGTGGTGGGCAGCGTTTCGCCGGGGAGTGAGCCGCCGCCGATAGTCGATTCGCCACGTTGAGTACGCGCCATCACGCCCTGCGTTTTGAGGCTGTTTACCCAGCTTGTGGCACGTCCTGCGATTTTCTCTGGTCGCATAGCAATCATGCACCAGATGGGAATGTGCGTCTCGGCCTGACCGCGCTGATAGTGGCGTAGCGTCGCCTCTAGTGCCGCCAGCGTCATTTTGTCGATACGTACAGCACGCATTAAGGGATGTTTTGCTAATCGTGCAATAACAGCAGCTTTACCGAGCATGATACCTGCCTGTGGCCCACCAAGCAGTTTGTCACCGGAGAAGCAGACGACATCGACGCCTGCCGCAATGCTTTCCTGGGGCGTCGGCTCGTGTGAAAGACCATAGCGTTCGCTGTCGAGCAGACAGCCGCTCCCTAAATCGTGCATCACGAGCAGGTTGCGTTGTCTTGCTAGCTCACAAAGATGTGCTAACGGAACCGCTTCGGTGAAGCCTGTGATGAGAAAATTGCTTGGATGGACTGCAAGGAGTAGAGCAGTACGCTCGGTAATCGCAGCTTCATAATCGCTCAAACGGGTGCGATTGGTCGTACCTACCTCGACAAGTTGACATCCGCTCTGGCGCATGACATCAGGAACGCGAAAGCCGCCACCAATCTCGACAAGTTGTCCACGCGAAATTACGACTTCATGCCCCATCGCTAGTGTACTGAGGCCAAGCAAGGTAGCAGCAGCTGTATTGTTTGTCACAATCGCAGCTTCGGCTCCTGTCAATTCTCGCAACAAAGCCGCTACATGCGTATGCCGTGACCCACGTTCACCGACTTCAAGGTTGTACTCAAGATTGGAGTAGCCTGATGAGACGTGCCGCACGGCTTCTAGCGCGTCGGCACTGAGCGGAGCGCGTCCGAGATTAGTATTGATGATAACGCCCGTTGCGTTTATCACGGGACGCAGATACGGACGTTGCTCCCGTTCGAGCGATTCCGTAGCACTGTCAAGCAGAATATCAATGGATGGACACATAGCTCCATCTCGAATTGCGACACGTGCCAGTGCAATTTGCTCTCGAATCGCTTTTAACACGAGATTATGCGAGTATCGGGTGATGAGTTGCTGCCCCCGTTCGCTGTGCAGTAGTTCATCGACAGAGGGAAGTAAGCGGAATTGATTAGATATATCGCTCGTATCATTCATAACGTCGTCCTCGAAACCGTTATCAACACACGAACACCTGTAGGGACAGATTCATCACGTCCGCCTGACCGAATCATATATGCACCCTCGGACGTGATGAATCTGTCCCTACAGGTATTCATCATATTTCGGGTTAGTGCAATGAATAGAAAAAGGTGACGGCAAGACTATTGGCAATCTTGCCCATCACTGCACGCATATCTGCATCGTTCAGTTTACATATGGCATACTGATCCGCGAGCAGTGAGCGCAGAATGGGATACATGAGTTCAGTCTTCACAAGGCTATCGGTATCGAGCAAGGGATAGTCGCGTTTCAGCAACAGATGATGATAGGGGCGCAGCTTTCCGCGATACGAGGTGAGTGCCACCACATTGACTGCACCTGCATGACGACAGAACGGCTCACCTGAGACGACGAGCGCGGGATGCCAGTCGAGGATACGTTTCTCTTCGATGCCGGGTGGGAGCGAAGGATAGCCGAAGTTTACCCAGTAGACCATGCCAAATTGCACCGGCGTATGATACGTCAGTGCGTCTTGTCCAAGTTCAGGGGGATGCGGCATGGCTTGGCTTCACATATCTACAGAGCTACAACAAACAACAACTACAAATGAGCGACAGCAACGGATGCGTAGGCAAATGATTCACTTGACTCGTTCGTTTCGAGTTGTGAGTGAAAACAGGCACTTGTCAGTGACCAGGAACGCGAAACAAGGCTGAGCCGATCTTCTTGTTCGTCCGGACTCTCATCTTGTAGGGCAGTCGTGATGAGGTCCATATCTTGCTGATATTGTTCTTGAAGGAAGGACGAACGACTAAAATCGTGGTTTGTCGCCATGATAGCTACCTCTTTGTTCCAAAATCAAATGTATGGACCGCTGAATCACGTCCGATATAGGGACCG
>DAIQNC010000438.1:1424-4020 GCA_036788655.1 Ktedonobacteraceae bacterium | reverse complement strand
TTCGAGGCGGTATTGCCCGTTGCTGTTTTACGCAGGTCGCGTGTGATAGCGACCACTACCTGTACCAGGAAGAGGTAGAGCAAGACGATGAAAAGTAGTCGCAATACGAGTAAGAAAGCATCTAATGGCATAGTTGTTACCTTCGATCAAAGAAGAAATCATAGTTCCCAATGGTGAAACGATCACCATTGCGGAGTACCCCCTGGCGCATATTAGCAACTCCATTGATGGTGATGCCGTTGGTGCTGCCCAGGTCGTAGATGGCGAAGCTGCCATCCGGCTGATACTTGATTTGTGCGTGCTGACGTGAGACGCGCTTATCCTCAACAATGATATCGTTGGAGAGTTGCCGTCCGATACTGATGATCGGTTTCTCTATGCGAAACGTCTGCTGTCCACCATGCGGTACGCGAATGACCAGTTGTGCGAACGGCATTCTCGGCGCGGCAGGTTGTGGCGGAACAGCCTGCGAAGGGCCACCTGCATTGAAACTAGATTGTCCCGACGCCGCATATTGTGACCCGGTATTGGGATTGACCTGCGAAGACGCCGCCATATTAGCGCGTATCTGCGCAAGTTGTTCTGCGCTGATAGCCTGTGTCGCCATCACGCCATCGCCACTCTGCCCATCATCAAAGATAGCCTCGATACGAGTATTGCCAGGAACAAGTTGTGTGTCACCATGAAGACGTATCACGGGTACAGTGCGTAGCGTGAAGTGGCGATGCCGTGCGAATTCAACGAGTTGCTTTTGCCAGTCGGGAATAAGTAAATTTTGCCCACTTGAGATTTGCTGATGATCCTTGACGCTCAAATGAATATCATAGACGTTGGGAACAAGCCGTCTTCCCTCGCCTTGTAAGAGTTGATTATCTTCCATCGCACGTTCGAGCCGACGCTCAATTTCGACTGGCTCAAGACGCGACGGAAAGAGCCGTGCGAATGGCCCTTCGATGATACGCTGCATAAATGATTCAATTTTGGATAAGATGCTTTGTTTCGGTTGAGCGTTCAATGGCTCAGACTCCTGGATGTTGTAACAAATGTCGCGCCTGCTGTGCATCAGCAGCGATTTGTGCTTTCAATGCGTCTATGCCAGCGAAGCGTTGTTCACCGCGCAGACGCTCAATAACTTCTACACTGAGATATTTGTCGTACAGATCGAGCGTGACATCGAGCAGATGAACCTCAACGCGCCGCTCTGTTCCATTAAACGTAGGGCGCACTCCAATATTGGCTACACCATTGTAAACGGTAGAGTCTTGCAAGAAGTCACTCTGCTGTACTCTTCTCCCAGTCCCTTGTGTATCGCTATCACTCGACCTATCTACTATACGTATGGGAGTGGGTTCTTGTTGGTATATTCGTACACGAACAGCATACACTCCATTTGCAGGGATGAGTCGGTGTGCTTCTGGTAGCAAATTTGCGGTTGGGAAGCCAATCAAGCGTCCGCGCTCGTCGCCATGCATGACAATACCGCCGACAAGTACCGGATGACCAAGCAGTTCGTTTGCCGCCCCCACATCGCCATCGCTCACCAGTGTACGTATACGTGTGCTACTGATGCGCTCGTGATGCTCTTCGGTCAGTGGAATAGATTGCACAACGATACCATGTTCTCGCCCATACTGCGTGAGAAAAGCCACATCGCCCATACGTTTGTTGCCCAGACTGAAATTATCGCCGACGACCAGTGCCGAGAGCGGGAAACGCGCACGGAGCGTATCCAGAAAATCGGCGGCGGTCATCGCGGCGACTTCGCGTGTGAAATGAATCAGCATAAACTCGTCGATATCGGCATACTGTTGTGCCAGAGCCAGCTTCTCAGCAGTCGTCGTAAGCAGTTTCACATCAATATCGGGACGTACCACCATCAGCGTATGCGGCTCGAACGTCACCATCATAGGAATGCTATCGAGCGATGCAGCCGTCTTGCGTAACTCATGCATCAGGTGTTGATGACCCCTGTGAATGCCATCGAAATTGCCGATAGTGATAGCGACAGGTTGTGTAGTATCTGGTGTAAGCGTTGTTGTGTAGTCCATCGTGTGTGCAGGGCGTCTTTCGTATGTGTGCGAAGAGCAATGCAACAGTTTCTACTCTTCTTTCGCCCTATCTTATCACAGTGAGGGTTGTCTCGCAACCAGATAACAGCTTATAATTGCACAAACACCTTCTCCGGTTGCCATACCAACTCCTGCTCATTCCACGTCGCAATAGCAATAAACCGTCCCTTATCGTCATACACTCGTGCAAGCGTTCCAGGCAACGTTTCTCCATAAAAAGCGTTGCCATGCAACACTCGTGCTGTTGTTGCCTCGTCGAGATGAATAGCAGGATACTGTTGCAAAGCGTAATCGGATGGGAAGAGCAACGTTGTTACTGTATCCTGCTCAGTGGCTTCGGCAAGTTGCTCTAATGTGCTGCTCTGTGCTAGCTCAAAGGGGCCGCTACGTGTACGAACGAGGGCAGAGAGATATGCACCACAACCGAGACGTTCGCCGAGGTCGTAGGCGAGTGAGCGGATGTAGGTTCCTTTGCTACACTCGATGGCAAGCGTGAGGCGCGGTGATTGCCAGTCGAGGATGTCGAG
>DAIQNC010000438.1:959-1414 GCA_036788655.1 Ktedonobacteraceae bacterium | reverse complement strand
GAATGGGGCGTGGCTCCAGGACTAGTTCTTCACCTGCGCGGGTGCGTTTATAAGCGGGCTGGCCCTGAATTTTGATGGCGGAATAACGCGGCGGTATCTGCATCTGTAAGCCGAGGAAGGATGGCAACACTGCTTCAATATCCTCACGAGAGAGCGTGACGGGAGCCTGACGCACGATGTCACCTTCGGCATCGTAGGTGTTGGTAACGATGCCGAAGGTGATGTCTGCACGATACGCCTTGCCGCTCTCACTGAGATATTCGGCGACACGTGTTCCCTGCCCGACGCAAATGGGTAGCACACCACTCGCGGCAGGGTCGAGCGTTCCGGCGTGACCGACGCGCCTCTGCTTGAGCAGTTTTCGCACACGCCCAACGACATCGTGCGAGGTCATACCGACTGCTTTGTGTATGTTAAGAATGCCATCCATCTTGTTTGATACTTCCCAGAAGTGA
>DAIQNC010000438.1:0-949 GCA_036788655.1 Ktedonobacteraceae bacterium | reverse complement strand
CCCTGGTCGCCCACCATGTATCGTCGAAGGAGTCAAGGGCGTTATAGAATAACGCCCCTACAATTTGCCATCCTGCGTAGTAATCTCGCGTTTGAGTTCGCCGATGACCAGTTCTATTGCCTCGTTGAGTGGATGATGAAGAGTGGCTCCGGCGGCTCGTGGATGTCCACCACCACCGAGGCGCAGACAGATTTCGGCAGCGTTGTAGGGCGCAGCGGCGCGAAGGCTCAGGCGTGTGACATCAGGTTCACCGTAGCTTTTGAAGAAGGCCGCGATTTGCACACCTTCGATATCACGTAGCATACCGGAGAAGTTGTCGTCCATTTCGGCGAGGGCATCGGCCTCTTTCAGTGTCTGGTCGGTGGCGTAAGACCAGATGATGCGACCATCACAGGCGGTTTGTGCGTTACGAATGATGGCGGCCTGAAAGCGCATTGAGGCCATCGAGCGTGTGCGGAAGAGCGGTTGCACGATGGTTTCAGCAACGGCTTCCATTGTACGAGGTGTTGTGCTAGTGAATTGGAACGAGAACGTATCTGTAATCAGTCCGGTAAGCAGACAGATCGCAGCATCTTTTGTCAGTGGTAGATGCGCCTGTTGCTGGAAGAGGACGAGCAGTTCCGCCGTTGCCGCCGCAGTCGGGTCGATGATACTGACCTTGCCACACCCGTTGCTACTGATGTGGTGGTCGATGTTCAGAATGGTCGCCGAATCAAGGAAGGCTTTATGCTGCTCATATATACTTCCATAGCGCGTTAATTCGCCCGCGTCTAGCGCGATGACGAGATCGAACTGCTCATCGCCAAGCGACTGTTGCAGCGATGCGATGCCGGGCATGAACGAGAAATCTTTCGGCGCAGGGTCGGCACATGCGACGGTACAGGTCTTGCCAAGTTGCTCCAAAATATGCGCGAATCCGAAGGCGGAGCCGAGGCAATCACCGTCGGGA
>DAIQNC010000437.1:1457-4030 GCA_036788655.1 Ktedonobacteraceae bacterium | reverse complement strand
TATCGCTATTGATGGCGTGGCTGCTACGGCTCAAAATATTGAAGTGGGTAAATATGCCTTCTGGGGATATGAACACATGTATACGCTGGGCGATGACTCTTCTCTGCTCTCAGCTTTTCTCTCGTTTATGCTCACACCTGCTGTCCAACAAGAGTCTCAGCGAGAAGGATATATTCCTATTGCTTCCATGAAATTGTCCTCTGTTGGCCCTTCGACCAGTGGACTCGTCAATGTGGAAAGCGAGGTTTCATACAGTGCAATCATCTAAATTCACGCCAAACAAGCGTGACGAGCCAGGTAAACCACTTACACCGCCATCATCACTCTCGCCTCTCTACTGGTCATCCACACCTGCCACGCATTCTACTAAATCGTCGGTATTGTTGCGCTCACGTAGGAGTTCACGGCGTAGACGGGACTTGTTGCTTGATCTGCCTATTGCGGGACGGCTTGCACTTGCCTTTCTCGTCGCGGCCCTTATTGCAGCAGTGGCATCAGGCATTATTGGTTTTCAGCGTTCGCAATCGCTGACGCACCAGTCAAATTTCTACCAGAATCTTCTGCAAACCAATACGTCACTCACGGGTGGTGAAAGCTTTTTGCAATTGATGAATGTCGAAGGACTCACCCTTGTGACCGATGCAAACGCGCCCGTCCCTTCACAGGAGACGCTCAAAATGGACGAAGCCGCTTTGCAAGGCTTGACCTCGCGCTATAATGATATGCTAACTGCCTATATTGCACACGATCTTGTCGCGCAACATGCGGACGAGTTTGCCATTTTGACAGAAGCAAACCATGCTGACCTCGCTGACCAACAACGCGCACTTGCCAGTAGCACACTTCGCACATGGACATTCTACCGTGCAGCTTTGTCGCAGTTGCTCATGGATGTCACAACGGGCAACTTGAACAACGCCAGTTATATTGAGCGATATCAAGCGGAGCCGACAAATGCTGATGCTCAAAGTGCGTTACGCTCACTTGTACGTCTTGACGCACGCCTCGCTTCATCAATTCAAGCGGCTTCAAATGTCGAGGTGCAAAATCAGATTATTACCACGATCATCTCCGCGATTATTGCTTGCCTCTGCATCATTATTGTTGGCTGGATCATCTCGAATACACTTATTCGGCGACTTGTCATGTTACAGAAGGTGGCACAACAGGTCGAGCAAGGCCATCTGGAGAGTCGGGCAATCGTGATTGGACGTGATGAAATTGCTGATGTTTCGCTCTCCATGAATACAATGCTTGATACCATCGTGGGGTTACTTGAAGATGCTCAGCACCAACGTGATATGTTGACCGGGGCCGCTCATCAACTGTTCTCACAAATGAAAGTCATGAGTGCAGGCGAGTTGCATACCAATTCCACATTAACCGATCCCATGGACTTGTTGTCCGATGCCTTCAACTTTACTATCGGGCGATTCCGCCGCTTCATGACACGCACTCAGACACATATAGAGCAGTTGGAAGCTGTCTCGCGCCGAGGCATAGAGCAGGCTGATACGTTCATGCGTGCGCTACGCTCGTATTCCGCCCGTACATCCGTTTCGCCTGTTCATGAAACGTTCTCTGCTACCCCGTCCAGAAGTGGGCCGCTGGTCATGGAAAATACTGCTGGAAATGCCGTCAAACAGGTAGACATCATACACGAACGGTTCGCACACATGAAACGTGAAGTCTATGGCGAACGGATGATGTCTCTTCTGAAGACAATTGATACAACGATACTTGTGCTATTACGCCTACAAACGCATGTTGCCCCTGCGCTTTCATTAGCACAGAAACGGGAATGGCAAGAAGCAGCGACGAGCTTACAGCGTCTGAGAGAGGAAGCACAGGCTATACAAGGCGAAGCTCTACGTACGTTTGCGAGCATCGACCATGAGACGCTCTACTTGACGGAGATGCTTCAACGTAGCGATGTCCAGGAGAGGCAAGAAAGACATCTGGGATATGATCATTCATCCGAGCTTATAAGGATGAGTACCGCATTTCTGCAAGAGGTCGTCGCACTCACTCGTCAAGTCAATGTGGTAAGCCAGGAGATGCGAACAACCGTTACCTCATTCAAGGCCAGCGATTTTGAGGACATAAAATAATATACGTTATGCCTGAGTACCCCACTCTGCTTGCACAAATACATTGTTCTTCTCAACCTGAAACAGTTTCCTTCAAGGCTTTCATTTGACATGCAAATAATCTCGTGCTACAATCTAAATACCCCCACCAGGGGGGTATGGGTGACATGTTTGAAAGACGAAGGCGAAAACGATGGCTACGGAAACGAATGATACGCGAAACCTCAACGCACAACAGATAGATACACAGCATCAACAGGATACGAGTTGTCAAACGACATTTGCACTGGAAGGTATGACCTGCGCCTCATGTGCTATGCGTATCGAAAAAGGTCTCAAAAAGGTATCAGGTGTGCAGAATGCTCAAGTCAATCTTGCCTCGGAACGCGCCACCGTCACCTATGACCCTGCACAGACTGATATTGAGAAGATGGTGCAGAAGGTCGAAGCGGTCGGTTACAAAGCGATACCTCTGGTTGTGCC
>DAIQNC010000437.1:0-1447 GCA_036788655.1 Ktedonobacteraceae bacterium | reverse complement strand
GGTCACTGCCACGCCACAAATAGAACAGGGAAGCGTCGAGAATGTGAACGTTGATGCCAGTGCGGATGTAGAGAGTAGCCCCGCTGCTACATTCGGCATGATGCAAGAGGATGAGCGTAGCAAACGTAAGGCGGCAGAATTAGTTCGTAAGCGCAATCTGCTCATTCTGAGTATCGTGCTGTCTCTACCAGTTGTCATACTGAGCATGTTTTTCATGAATGCCTTTGTGGGTGAAAATTACCTGTTGCTGGCACTGACAACGCCCGTGTGGGCCATTGTCGGCTGGGATTTCCACCGCACTGCGCTCAAAACGCTGCGTCACTTCGGCGCGAACATGGATACGCTCATCTCCGTAGGCTCAACTGCCGCGTATATTATGAGTGTTGTTGCTACCTTCTTTCCATATATCGTTGGTGGCACAACGTTCTATGACACCACTGCTCTGATTATCACACTCATCTACCTCGGTAAATATCTTGAAGCACGCGCAAAAGGGCAGACGAACGATGCCATTAAGAAGTTGATGGGGTTACAGGCACGTACCGCCCATGCAATACGGAGTGGTCAAGAGGTTGAGTTGCCTATCGAGCAGGTGTGTGTCGGCGATGAATTGATTGTGCGACCCGGCGAGAAGATTCCAGTTGATGGCGTCGTCCTCTCCGGTAGTTCCGCCGTTGACGAGTCGATGATTACGGGTGAGAGCATTCCTGTGGAGAAAACCGAAGGCGAACCTGTCATTGGTGCAACGATCAATCAGCGTGGTCTATTGCGAATGCGAGCGACGAAGGTGGGAAGCGACACGGTGCTGGCAAGCATTATTCGCATGGTCGAACAGGCACAAGGCTCAAAGGCTCCTATCCAACGACTTGCCGATACGATTTCGGGCATCTTCGTTCCCATCGTTCTCGTTATCGCAGCACTCACCTTTATTGCATGGTCGCTGCTTGGAACGGTCTTCGGGGTGCATACGGCAAGTGCGATGGGTGGCTCGAACAATCCCTGGATTATAGCGATTGTTGCTGCCGTTGCCGTTCTCGTTGTAGCCTGTCCGTGTGCATTGGGGCTGGCAACACCAACCGCTATTATGGTTGGCACGGGCAAAGGCGCGGAACGTGGCATTCTCATCAAAGGCGGCGAGAGCTTAGAGCGTATCCAGGCTGTACGTGCTGTGTTGCTCGATAAAACAGGAACTATCACGAAGGGCAAGCCGGAATTGACCGATGTTGTTGCGCTCTCCAATAGTCAAGAAAACGAAATGCTGCGACTTGCGGCAATGGCAGAACAAGGGTCAGAGCATCCTCTGGCAACCGCGATTGTCGAGGGAACGAAGGCACGTGGTATCAATCTCGCTATGCATCCAGAACACTTTACGGCACTCGCTGGTCAGGGACTCGAAGCAATTGTCGATGGTCATGTCGTTCTTATCGGCACACGTGGTCTAATGCGC
>DAIQNC010000436.1:1913-4040 GCA_036788655.1 Ktedonobacteraceae bacterium | reverse complement strand
TGCTATAGACAGGTCTTCTCTATAACGCGCTATAATAGCCGTCTCTTTGTTATCTCGCATAGTATAGCCTGTCTTGATGATGCTGTCTATCTCAGAGGATCGCTTCCATCCCACGTCCCATACGACTCTACAGGTCGAAACCGTGCAAACAACTCCTCACTATACCATCGTTCCTGACGTGTACGTTTTATCACGTCACGATGCGGCGTTTGGCTATAGGCAAATGCTGTAATCGGGGGTAAAGAACGCCAGAGACTCAACGTTGCCTGTCGAATAAGCGGTAGTTCTCCGACACCAACCGACTTGATATAATCAGGTTGCTGTAAGAGTTGCTCGGCTACGGCAGGAACGGCTTGTAGAAATGGGCGTACTTTGTTCGGGTAAAGCGTGGCACGTGTCAAAATAACCCATGGGGCGGGTTCGGATGCTGATGCTGGTGTCATCTCTGCGAACGGGTCTCGTCCACCCCACTTGCCATGCCAGCGTACAGGATACATATGCACTGTCCACGCCTCTTCCGAGCGTTCTCGTATCCGTCTCATCACTGATGAACGCGCTTCAAAGCAACGTAACGCTGTGTAGGAGTCCCAGACGGTGAACATGGCGTAGCGTTGCAGGTCGGCATGTGGATCGAAGACCTGTCCTCGCCCGACGCCGAGTAGACGCCAGAAATGTAGCCCGTGTGTGAGCGAAAGTGGTACACGATCTAGACCGAGATGTGCAAGTTGCGAGATGCTGGTTCGCTTCGGATAGCGAGCTAGCGTAAACGAGACGATGGGTTCGTTCGGTTGAATGAACATATCAGAATTCATCTGATAAATGCTCCGGCGTAATCATCGACAGAATTTCCTTCTCATCTTCATTGTGTGGAACGTAATCATTTGGTGCTTCGTCAATTTTCCACACATTGCCTTTGAGAACGATATAATGCCACTTCAAGTTACCGCTATTGTTGAAGTCAGCAGGGGTAGCCGTTTTGAGCAAATCCATTACATCTTCTGGTGCTGGTTTGTGAATGTCTAGCTTCCCTTGTTGAATGTTATGAACGTAGTCGTGAATGAGTCCTTTAGGGTCTGGGCGAAAGATAATTCGATGCAAATGTCTCAAGTTATGCTCCGCCATCTTTCGATGAGCTGGCACATCAAAAGCGTTCATAATACGTAGGCGCAAAGCCTCAAAATAACTATACTGCACAATGCCGCTACAAATGAAACGAATCATATCCATCTTTTCATCGTCTTCCTCATCCCATTTCTTGAAGATATCTGCAATACCCTCGGCAGCATCCGCAACCTGCGGCACGGCACTCAAATGGCGTCGAGCAGCGCGTGCAGTATACAATGCTGCCAGTTCATATACTGTTTTATGGTCATAGAGGCCGTTAATCTGATCAAAGGCAATGCCACGCACATGACGTAGATAGGAGATACCATGTACATCTTCCGGGTTATGTGGGTCATGATGTGATTTCTCATACGGCGTTTCCATATACCAGTCTATACGAGGGCGTTTAATGCCCACAGTGAATTGGTCGAATGGCACAACTTCATTTCGCCAGCTTGCGATATGCACCCCTTTCGTTCTTGCCTCGATCAGATAGGTGTTCTCGTATCCTCTGTCAGGATTGCTTAGTAGATAAACAATGGCGGAATGGCTCCACTTGCTCCCTGTCGCGATACGAATCGCATGTGCAAATACCTCTTTAGGGTCTTTATTTTCGCGTAGCACCACATCCGCAACACGTAACACTGAAGCTTTATCGTTTCTCTGTAGAAAATAGTTAAGTGGCTCGTCTGATACCTTCGTAGCTCTATAACCCATAATATATTTGTATACTCCCTGATAAAATATGCTCTCTACATGATTATGCGATGTGCTACAACATCTTTGCAAGGTCTCTAGCATACCGTCTACATCCGCTTTACATTTGACATAAGGCTTTACGTTCACGCTCAAATATGGTATAATTAGAACAAGATTTCAATGTACTTTGTACACTAAGTGGGATGATTTTCCCTCTTCAGATTGTTTTCTATAGTAGATATAAAGTGAGTTAGACAGGGCGTTGTGCAGGAAAAGGGGATATGTTTTATGAGTATTATGCAGCTCACCCAGAGCATTCATATT
>DAIQNC010000436.1:0-1873 GCA_036788655.1 Ktedonobacteraceae bacterium | reverse complement strand
GAGTAGGCCAGCGCGTCGCCCCGCGCAGCCAACGCTACCCGGTCTTGAGATCGAGGAAGAGCCTCTTCAAGTCACCAACCGCCAGATAGCGGAGGTGCTTTCGGGTATCGCAGACCTGTTAGAGTTTCAAAAGGGCAATACCTATCGTATTCAGGCATATCGTAATGCAGCACGTGGCGTCATGAACCTTTCGGAGCCAGCCGCAGACATTCTTGAACGTGGCGAGCGTCTTCCTGTTGAAGGCTTAGGACATCGCTTGCACGAGCGTATTGAGGAATTAGTACAGTCAGGCACTGTTACCTTCCATGATGGGTTGTGCATGGAGACGTTGCCTCCAGACATTCGCTCACTAATGGCGGTTGAGCATATCGGCCCCTATACTGCTATTCGTCTGCATGAGGAATTAGGCGTCGATACACTGGAGAAGCTGTTACAGGCGGCAAGGCAGCATCGCATCCGCAAACTGCCCGGCTTCGGTGTCCGCAGCGAGGAGCGCATCCGAGAAGCTGTTGAGTCTTTACTACGTGGAAGACGCAATCTTCCACTACCCGATGCCGCTTAATATTACCGCGAATCCCATCTCTGTAGGGGCGTTATTCGATAACGCCCTGGTTGCTCTACCACAAACATGTTAGAAAAAGACGCGCTGTTGTGGATGGAGAACCAGGGCGTTATCGAATAACGCCCCTACAGTATAATGACCGATTTCAAATGAGCGTTCCTGAATATGGTAGAATTGAACAAGAGTGGTCAAGGAAGATCACGCAATATGACTACTCGCTAGACACATACGTGTATCTTGCTCAATGCAATCAGGAGGGCTTCTATGTCTGACACGCTCAACACGTCCAATGCTATTTCTTCATTAAACATCCCCGGCCCACACTCTCAGGAGTTGATGGCACGTCGCCAGAATGCGGTGGCGCGTGGTGTTTCCTCGACCATGAATGTCTTCGCGGCAAAAGCGGATGGAGCCATCATAGAAGATGTTGATGGCAACCGTTTCCTTGATTTCGCTGGTGGTATTGGTGTCATGAACATTGGGCATACGCGCCCGGAAGTCACACAGGCCATCGCGGAGCAAGCAGCGAGATTCACACATACCTGTTTCAGTGTCATGATGTACGAGCCATACATCGAACTGGCAGAGCGACTCTGCAAGCTGACACCCGGTGACTTCCCCAAAAAGGCACTGTTCCTCAACAGTGGCGCGGAAGCAGTCGAGAATGCGGTCAAAATAGCGCGTTATGCAACGGGGCGTCCAGCAATCATCGTCTTCGATAACGGCTATCATGGACGTACTCTTATGACCATGACCATGACAGCGAAGGTCAAGCCCTACAAATATCGCTTCGGCCCCTTCGCGCCAGAGGTCTATCGCGCTCCGTTCCCCTATCCTTATCGAATGGACATGACGCCGGAAGAGGCATCACACGCCTGTATCCGTGAGCTTGAGCGCATGTTTGTTGGTGAGGTCGCGCCTGATCAGGTGGCTGCCATTGTCATCGAGCCTGTACAGGGTGAAGGTGGATTTATGCCGGCACCGGCAGGATTTTTGCGCGATTTGAAAGCACTCTGCGAGCAACACGGCATTCTCTTCATTGCCGACGAAATCCAGAGCGGCTTCTGTCGTACAGGCAAGATGTTCGCTGTTGAGCATGATGGCGTTGTCCCCGATCTGATGACTATTGCAAAGTCGATGGGCGCAGGTATGCCGATTAGCGGCGTCGTCGGACGTGCGGAACTGATGGATGCACCACCTCCCGGCACACTGGGTGGAACGTATAGCGGCAACCCTGTCGCGTGTGCCGCAGCCAACGCCGTTCTCGACATCTTTGAACGAGAAAACCTCGCCGCACGTTCACAGGAAATC
>DAIQNC010000435.1:0-4041 GCA_036788655.1 Ktedonobacteraceae bacterium | reverse complement strand
AAGTGCGCGAAGTAGCGCACGTGCCTTGTTCAAGCTTTCGTGATACTCATTGGTCGGGTCAGAATCCGCAACGACACCACACCCTGCCTGAATATAGGCATATTCGTCTTTGATGACCATTGTACGAAGAGCAATTGCAGTCTCCTGATTGCCTGTATGACTGAAATAGCCAACTGCTCCAGCGTACACACCGCGCTGCTCGCCTTCGAGTTCGCTGATAATCTCCATGGCACGAATCTTGGGCGCACCCGATACGGTTCCAGCAGGAAAGCCAGCACGTAATGCATCATAAGGAGTCATATCCTGACGAAGCTGTCCCGTAACGTTGGAAACGAGATGCATGACGTGCGAATAGCGTTCAATCTCCATCAGTTCGCTGACCTGCACTGTTCCGGGAGTGCTGACACGCCCGACATCGTTGCGTGCGAGGTCGATGAGCATGACATGCTCGGCACATTCCTTCGGGTCGTTGCGTAGCTCCTGTGCAAGCTGCTCGTCGCTCTGACGGTCTGCTCCACGTGGGCGTGTACCCGCAATAGGGCGTATCGTGACTTCGTTATCTTCAAAACGCACGAGCAGTTCTGGCGAAGCCCCGACGATATGAAAATCGTTCAGGTCTAGGTAGAACATGTATGGTGAAGGATTGATGGCGCGTAGCGCACGATACACTGTGAATGGCGAGGCGGAAACATGACGGCTCAAACGTTGTGATGGTACAACCTGAAACACATCCCCGGCTTTGATGTACTCAATGGAGCGGCTTACCATGTTTTCAAACTCTTGCTGAGTACGATTCGATGTCACAGTTTTATTCGTCGGTACATAAGTAGGTTCTTCTGGTAGACGAGCAGGTTGTCGCAGACGTTGCTCAACATCATCAAGAATTGCAACCGCCCGGCGATATTCTGCCTCAAGGTCTGGTGCGTCGAGATGAAGATGCGTGACGACACGCACACGATGCTTTACATGGTCGAAGACCAGCACAGTTTCCGTGAAGCAAAAGACCGCGAGCGGCAATTCAAGCATATTCTTTTGCGGCACAGGAAGTCGTTCAAAACGCGCAACCGAGTCATAGGAGAGATAGCCAACCGCACCACCGAAAAACTTGGGAAGCTCGTCGTCAGTACCCGTATGTTGCTCGATAAGCTCATATTGACTCAGTTCTGCTTCGATGAAGGCCAGCGAGTCATAGCACGGTATCTCTTCCTGTATGTACTCGCTCTGTTGCCCATATCCTTTACGCATATGCAACAATGTTGCCGTTTCGCCTTGATGAATCATGACCATATAGGGGTCGATGCCGATAAACGAGTAGCGTCCTACACGTTCACCGCCGCTCACGCTCTCTAGCAGGAAGCTATACGAGCGTTGTGCAGTTTTGCAATAGGCGGAAACTGGTGTCTCCATGTCTGCCAGAACGTCACGGTAAAACGGAAGCAAAGGCCGTTTGTCGCTCTGCTGAGACGCCCGGTCATCTCGAAGCTGGCGAAGTTCTGCCAATGTCGGATAATTCACTGTCTTGCCCAACCTGTCCTCTTCACTATGCGATGCCTCAACAGGTGGGCATCGCGTTCCTCACTACAGAGCCATTAACCTAGACCGATAACTTCTTTCATGTGCCGTAGCGTCTTTGCAGCCATAGGACGTACCTCATCGGCCCCCTGTTTCAGAATTGACTCTAACTCCGTTTGTTCATTGATGAGTTCATAGTAGCGTTGCTGAATCGGTGACAAGGTTTCCACAAGGCGTTCTGTAAGAGCCGCTTTGAAGTCGCCATAGCCTTTACCAGCGAAGGTTGCTTCAATCGTTTCCTTTGACTCGCCTGTGAGCATCTGATAGATGGTTAACAGGTTAGTGATGCCGGGACGGTTCTCATCGAAGGTAACGAGACGTTCGGAATCGGTTGTTGCACGTCCTATCTTTTGCTTGATAGTTTTCGGATCATCGAGCAGGTTGATACGCGAGTGTGGATTCACCGCGCTCTTGCTCATCTTCGCTGTTGGATCGTCGAGTGCCATGATACGCGCACCCACCTCACGAATCTGTCCCTGTGGAATCGTGAATACCTGCTGTTTGTAGATCGAGTTGAAACGCTGTGCAAGGTCGCGTGTCAGTTCGATGTGTTGACGCTGATCATCACCGACGGGGACATAATGCGTCTGGTAGAGCAGAATGTCACAGGCCATCAAAACAGGATAACAGAAGAGGCCAGTTCCTACAGAGTCCATATCCTCGCCCGCCTTCGTTTTGAACTGCGTCATACGATTGAGCCACCCCATCGGCGTGTAGCAGTTCATAATCCAGCTTGCCTCAGCGTGTTCGTGAACGTGCGATTGCACAAAGAGTCTGCAATAGCGCGTATCCAGGCCACACGCGAGGTAGAGGGCTGCCAACTTGCGTGTGTTTTCGTGCAACTCTTTCGGGTCAATGGGAAGCGTGATGGCATGTAAATCGACAATACAGAAAATGTTGTCATACTCTTGTTGCGCGTTTACCCAGTTGCGAATGGCTCCCAGGTAGTTGCCCAGGTGAATATTGCCTGTAGGCTGTACACCGGAGAAGACGCGCTTTTTCGTCTGTGCGCTATTGGTGACGAGTTGTGTCGCCGTGTTCTGACTGATTTCGACTGGCATAATGAGTTCCTCCATCGACACAGGTTCAAAATGTTTTTCAATAAACGATTATTGTTTGTAGGGGCGTAATTCATTACGCCCACCCGTGTACATGTGGGTAAAAGCGGACAATAAAAAACGCCTCTCATCCCACTCAGGGACGAGAAGCGTGAAGCTTTCGTGGTACCACCCTTATTCAGATTACTCACTCATAAATGATATATGTGAGAGAGCAAGCAATCCCTCATTGCCGGATACACTGTCGATATCCTGTCCTCGATAACGGGGGACATTCCGAAGAAAGTGCTACTAGTTTTATTTACTGTTTCTTGCACGGCGTGATTTATCACGCCACTACAGAGGGGATAAAACGTTCGTTTCTAGCTCCCAGGTCCATTCCATAATCATGTTGATATCGGTTTCCACCATCCCGACTCTCTGACTTCAACGAAAGATGATGTACTCTTCCTGTTCGTTGCTTCGCTATTCAGTTGTTGTTAGTTTCAGTATAGTCTCGATTGATACTTGTGTCAAGCGTTTTACCGATGAAAAATTTCAGAAGACGCGCATGAGATACAGCACGTTGTTGACGTATCGCCAGTTGAAGATGCCTTCATGCATAACCGCCCAGCCACCTTCGTTATAGGCACTGATAACATCGTCCAGGTTGCCGTGAAACGTATTCCAGAGATAACGCAGGTAGGTTGTGCCGAGATTGAGGTTGTCCCAGAGTTTATAAGGGTCGCGGCGTATACCTGTACTGGCATTGAGGCTCATGGTGGTGTAAGGCATAAGCTGCATGACGCCAATACCACCATCACGTGCGATGACGTGTTGTGTCCAACCACTTTCTTGCCATGCAATCGCCATCACGAGATTCGCGGGAAGGCCGTAATTCGCAGCAACTTGACGTAAGAGTGAGGCAACCTGTGTCTGACTCGACCATTCTAATGCTCCGTAAGCATACCATTCGACGTATCCATTGGCGAGAACGCCCCCTGCTCCGCCTGTATACGTTGGTGTGCTTTGACTTCCTGAATTACTCGAACTATTGTGTGCAGCATAAGGTATGCAAAGACTTTGACCGACAAAAATGAGATTGATATTGGCAATGTTATTGACGCGAGCAAGTGTCCAGAGTGAGGTATGGTCACGCCACGCAATATTGGCTAACGTATCACCGAAGTGAACCGTGTACCAGCTACAGGCATTGCCAGCACCGGGATTCGCAGCATGGGCCGCCTGCTGATTCTGATAGAGAACGAAAGAGGTACACAACATGACAACAGTACAAACGGTCAGAAAGAGATGTTTATACAGTGACGATTTAAGGCGAAACATATGTTTCCTTTCATATTGTGGCTGTTGAGTAAATACGCTATGCACTTGCGCGTTTGTATCCATAAATGAGTATTCTCCTTTCCTTCTC
>DAIQNC010000434.1:0-4049 GCA_036788655.1 Ktedonobacteraceae bacterium | reverse complement strand
TACGTGTGTTGAAGGTCGTCTTGTGCTAACATCGCTACGTTGTGATGGGGACATTGTACCGCTTGCAGAAATTCTCGCAAACGAGATACACCTCCTTTATGCTTGATTCTCTTGTCAGAAGGAAAATTATGCAAGGCTTTTACGAAATGTACTAAAGGGGATATCATCAGCAGGTGTATGCCGCATTTTTTCAGAATTTTCGGGAAAACAAAAAAGCCTTGATGCAAGTTTTCGCGGTTTGTCACCATACGAGATGCATGTTATTATTACAGTACACTAATGAATGCTTTCTATCTCACAATCAGGATTTTTTATGCCAGCCACCAGTTTTGCGGAATTGTACCGCGTATTGCTGAAAGATATATTCATCGAAAAGGCACAACAGCAACTCGATGAGGGAGCCGACGGTCTCACATATGCTGATGCCTATGCGGAGCAGGGCAAGCCAGAATTTGCGCTTGCCTATCTGCTGCTTACCGACCTGTCTGATGAGGCGAAGCGCGATATCTTTGCTCGTTCGTATGAGCGTCGTGCTGAAATCTCTGAGCAGAAAGCCGATGACTTCGATAAACAATATCACCGTCCATTTCCACTCATCAAGCTAGAGGCGCAGAAGGATCGTGTCGCCGCGCAGCAGGTGCGTCAGGGGAAGCGTGTGCGCCGCGAGACAAAGACGCTCCGCGTCAACCTATAGTAGCGAACCATTTCTACCTGATGGGTGCGTCCCCATGTAGTGTCGTGATGTATCACGACTGTATTTCGTCAGACGCACAGTCGTGATACATCACGACACTACATGGATATCATTACGCCCCTACAGAGATTTCTGTGGTAAAAATACATTGACACATTGAAGGTCTCAGGCTTATTATTGACGAGGTGGGGCAGTAGTGCTATTACAGAGAAGGATGTCCGCTATCATGTCGCAGAGAAACAACGATTCGTACAATCAGAGGCATGTGCTTCCCAACGGAGAGAGCGAGGAAGACCTGGAACGCTTGCTGTCGGAGGGTGTTACATTCGACGAGGATACTGAGGCACTCGTCCAGCACTATACTTCGTCTCCTCTATCGACGATTGATGAGGAGGATGACATAGAGGATGCACCCATCGGAGGCGATTTGCAAGGTGCGTTAGCCGTTTTTGCGGAGGCGGCACAGGACATGGCAACGGCAGGCGTCGAGCTGGGTCTGGGGCGTCACTTTGCCTGTGCTGATTTTTGTAATCAGGCAGCAGAGAAGGCGGTGCAGTCGGTAGCAATGTTGCGTTTCGGGCGTCGCATGGCGTACAATCATGACTTACGTGCGCTAGGAACCTCGGTGAATGCGCCGCCCGATATCCGAGATGCACTGGAGACGCTGACGCCGTTTCACCCCGAATCCTTCTATGCGGAGACACCACCGGAGGAGGCTGACGAGGTGATTAGCGCGGAACAGGCAAGTACCTATATCCAGACCGCTCGTACTATCTTGCGTTGGGCAAGAAATATCGTTTTACATGCGTAGGGGCCATAATGATGCAGATAAACTGATACTTCGTAGAACCCCGATTTATCGGTGAGTTCGCCACAAATGAATCCACCGATAAATCGGGGTTCTACGAAGTATCGAACTCGTTTGCATTACTACGCCCCAGGAAGAAATATGTTGGAGGGATACAGAGACTATGACACAACAAATTACTCGTTCCGCGTTGGACGAGGCGGTGAAGAAGTCGCCGCGTAAATGGGTCTATTTATTTAGTGAAGGCAATGCGAAGATGCGCGAACTGCTCGGCGGTAAGGGCGCGGGTGTTGCTGAAATGACAAACGCAGGCTTGCCCGTTCCCCCCGGATTTACTATTACGACCGAAGCCTGTAACGCCTATTATGACGATGGCAAGCAGTTCCCTGAAGGCATGTGGGATCAGGCTATTGCTGCATTGCATATTGTGGAGCAGCAGACGGGAAAAGGCTTTGGCAACAAAGACAATCCTCTGCTCGTCTCTGTGCGTTCCGGTGCGAAATTCTCGATGCCGGGCATGATGGATACCGTTCTCAATCTCGGTATCAACGATGAGACGGTACAGGGTCTCGTTGCGCTGACAGGTGACGAACGCTTCGCCTACGATGCCTACCGCCGCTTCATTCAGATGTTCAGCAAAATCGTTCTCGACACTGACCCACGCGATTTCGAGAAGGTGCTTGAGCATTATAAAGAACAGGCTGGCGTGAAGACGGACGCGGAAATTCCTGCCGATGCCCTCAAGCAGCTTGTTGGTGAGTTCAAGCAGATTGCCGAGAAGCAGTCAGGTGAGCCTTTCCCCACCGATGTCTACGAGCAGTTGCGAAAAGCAATTGAGGCTGTGTTCTCGTCGTGGAACAATAAACGCGCCATCGACTATCGCAACTTCAACAAGATTTCGCACGACCTGGGAACCGCTGTGAATGTGCAGAGCATGGTCTTTGGCAACATGGGCAACGATAGCGGCACAGGCGTCGCTTTCACGCGCAATCCTGCGAATGGTGACAAGCAACTGTACGGCGAATATCTGCTGAACGCACAGGGCGAAGATGTCGTTGCTGGTATCCGCACTCCATCGAAGATTAGCCGCTTGCAAGAGGATTTGCCGAGCGTCTACCAGCAATTCCAGGAGATTGCTCACCGCCTCGAAGCGCACTATAAGGATATGCAAGACCTTGAGTTCACCGTCGAGCATGGCAAGCTCTACATGCTCCAGACGCGCTCGGCGAAGCGTAACGCAGGGGCTGCCGTCAAGGTTGCCGTCGATATGGTCGAAGAAGGTCTCATCACGAAGGAAGAGGCACTTCAGCGCGTCGATCCCACGCAGGTCTATCAATTGCTGCTGCCACGCTTCGATGAGTCTCAGAAGCAACAGGCGGCGAAAGAGGGTCGCTTACTGGCAAAGGGTCTCAACGCCTCGCCCGGGGCTGCCACAGGTAAAGCCATTTTCGATGCAGACCGCGCCGAAGAGCTTGGCAAGGCTGGCACATCCGTCGTGCTGGTACGTCCTGAGACAAGCCCCGATGATGTTCACGGTATGCTTGTGGCGAAGGGTATTCTCACGGCACGTGGTGGTGCAACGAGTCACGCAGCGGTGGTCGCACGTGGCCTCGGTCTCCCGTGTGTCGCAGGTTGTGAAGGCATCCGCGTGAATGAGGAAGAGCATCTTTTCCGCGTCGTTGGCTCCGATATCGTTATCCACGAGGGCGACGATATCTCCATCGACGGTGCGACTGGCGAAGTCTTCGCAGGTATCATCAAGACGGTTGAGGCAGACTTCGATAAGGAAGCCGACCTCAAAAAGCTGCTCGGCTGGGCCGACGAGGTACGTACACTTGGTGTCTGGGCCAACGCCGACTATCCACGTGATGCACAACGCGCTGTGACCTTCGGAGCCGAGGGCATCGGCCTCTGCCGTACAGAGCATATGTTCATGGAGCAGGAGCGTCTGCCGATTGTACAGAAGATGATTCTGGCGGAGACGAAGGAAGAGCGTCAGGCTGAACTCGACAAGTTGCTGCCCTTCCAGCGCAGTGATTTCAAGGGCATCTTTGAGGCGATGGTCAACCCGAAGACGGGCGAGGGCTATCCCGTCGTCATTCGCCTGATTGACCCACCGTTGCACGAGTTCCTGCCATCCTATGAAGAGTTGCTGGTTGAGGTGACGCGCCTTGAAGCTACAGGTGAGAATCCGAAGGAACTTCAAGAGAAAAAAGCTCTGCTCGAAAAGGTCGGAGCCATGCGCGAGATGAACCCGATGCTCGGTCTACGTGGATGCCGTCTGGGTCTGCTCTTCCCCGAAATCAACGTCATGCAGACACGCGCTATTCTTGAGGCGGCTCGTGACCTTGCAAAGGAAGGGAAGAAGCTACAACCCAAGATTATGATTCCGCTCGTCGGTCATGTCAACGAGTTGAAAGAGGTGCGCCGCCAGCTAGAGGCGGTGGCACAGGAGGTCGCGGGTGAGACTGGTGGTGCTATCGAATACAAGTTCGGTACGATGATTGAACTGCCACGCGCCGCGCTGACCGCCGACAAAATCGCCTC
>DAIQNC010000433.1:0-4055 GCA_036788655.1 Ktedonobacteraceae bacterium | reverse complement strand
CTTTCAGGGAAGTGACAGCAGGGGACGAACATGATACAATAGGGCCATTATTCCATGACTGTTATACGATAGTTATATGATTGCCACACAAGAACGAATTCCAGCGAAGCGGACATAGATACGGAATGCTAGATATCATCATCACGCTGGCGCAAGCGTTTCGCGCACAGCAGAAACAACTCTATATGGTAGGTGGGACGGTACGCGACGTGTTGTTGCATCGCGGTCAATCGGCGGATGCTGATCTGGCGACGGATGCACACCCCGACGAGATTAAACGCCTCGTCGCTCCTACACGCCCAAATGCCGTTGTGCTGGTGGGCGAACGCTTCGGCACGGTTCGACTACATTACGAAAGCAATATTGTCGAAATCACCACGTTCCGTAGTGAACGCTACAATCCAGAGTCGCGCAAGCCCGAAGTCTGTTTCGGTACAGACCTGGACGAAGACCTGCTTCGCCGCGATTTCACAATTAATGCAATGGCGCGTGACCCACTCAACGGTCATATCATCGACCCATTCGGCGGTAGACGCGACCTGGAAGCGCACCTGCTACGTGCCGTTGGCGATGAGCCAGACAAGCGATTCGACGAAGACCCTCTGCGCCTGATGCGAGCCATTCGCTTTGCCGCGCAATTGAACTTCACCATCGAAAAAGAAACCTATCTGTCGATTAAGCGTGAGGCGAGCAAACTCCAGAAGATTAGTCGTGAGCGTATTCGTGATGAGATGAACAAGATATTGCTCTCACCGCATCCCGATAAAGGACTCAATTTGCTGGTCGAGACGGGCCTGATGGAGTGGATTGTGCCAGAGGTGTTGGAGCTACGCGGCGTGAGCCAGCAAGCGCAACCAGTGCGCAATTTGCACACGAAGGATGTCTATGCTCATGTGTTGCGCGTCGTCGAACGCTCCTCGCCGCGCCTTAAAGCGCGTTGGGCGGCTCTGCTTCATGATATTGCGAAGCCGCGCACACGTGTCGTGAAGGATAACGAAATACACTTTTTCGGTCATGAGGATGTCGGGGCGCATATGGCACACGATATCCTCAAACGCCTGCACTTCGACCGCGATTTCATCGAAAGCGTTTCGCGGCTCGTGCGTCTCCACATGCGAGCCAATGCCTATGGTTCCGAATGGACGGATGGAGCTGTCCGTCGCCTGATGCTCGAAGCAGGTGATGATTTGGAAGACCTGCTCGACCTCTCGCGCTCCGATATCACCAGCTATCGAACCGACAAGGTGAATCGTGCATCGGCTCGTGTCAGCGAACTGGGAGAGCGTTGTCAGCATCTCAAGGAAGAGGCGACCCGTGTTCCGCTCAAGAGTCCGCTCGATGGCAGGGAACTGATGGCACTATTCGGGCGTGGCCCCGGCCCCTGGCTTCGCCCCATCAAGGAACATTTGCTTGGTCTCGTCATCGACGGCGCACTCTCGCCCGATGACAAAGAGCAAGCAACGCGCATCGCTCGGGAGATGATGGCACACCAGGAAATATAAAGATGTCTAATTATGAAGATTGGTAAATGGTTGTGAACGTTGTGGGGTGGCAAGCAGGGTGTAATGAATTATGCCCGTACATGTCAGCGTTGCCAGCGACGTGTCAATATGAAGGACGTTCCATTATTGCGAAATTTCAGGGTAATCATGGAATGTACGGGCATAATTCATTACACCCTGCTCACCACTCCACAAATGCTCGTAGTAATTTATCAAAGCTCTTAACTACACCTTGCTACACATGCATTATTCAATCTGATACACGGAGATTTCACTATGGCGAACGATAAACCTTCTCAAAAGAAGGTGGGAACAGGCCAGACCAGCAATAAGAGCGACTCGTTGCGCTCGATAGATGCACCCATTGTGCCGAAACCTGCATCTACATCGAACCGTTCAACAAATAAACAGCGAAAGAGTGGCAGTAACAGGCCACAAATCGGAGGCTCGGCTGTCGCTGGCGCAAAATCGACACAACCTCGTCCCACTCCTACCAGTCCACAGGAACAGCAACGCGAGAGCTACAACCGCGAAATGCGCCGCCGTATGGATCATCTCGGTACAGGGCCACAGAGCGAGACGGATCGCGCTGAGAAAATTCAGAAGCAACGGAATAAGCGTATCGAGCGGCGTAAACAGCGCGTCGAAGATCGGCGCGAAGAGGCACGAAAACGGCTTCCTGTCACAAAGCCAGGACTCGGTAGACGTAATACCATTTTCTTGATAGCAGTTGCCGCTGCTCTCATTATTCTGTTCATCGTATTCGCACTGCTAAGATTCTATTTCCATGTTCCTTTGTAGTGACGTGATTATGAATTTTCGTTCCCGAATTCGGCAATCGTGTAGGGACAGATTTATCACGTCCGTCTCACCCGATCATCCATCGACACACGGACGTGATAAATCTGTCCCTACACGATTGCCGAATTCGTTTGTAAATATTCTTTATCACGTCTGTCCGTCTGACTCGCAGATGTGATAAATCACATCACAACATATATTAAGAATATTAAGAAATAACGGCGTATGAATATCATCAATATATTGAAGAGACCTGCAACGATACTCCTTGTTGTGGTACTTCTGGGGAGTGTTCTCCTGACCGCGCTATCGTACAGGCTCGTGGTTGCGTCGGCGAACAATACACAGTCGAGAGCATCAACTCCTGTCACATCGGGAACGCCGGGTACGGTTGCGACACCGCCGCTGGTTATCAACTCGTCCAGAATTCTGGGCATCGACGCAAAGCCGAATCAGTCCTATCCGGGCATTCCCTGGGTACGTATTGGCTATCCGACCTGTGGGTGGGGTAATCTTACGGGCAATCTGCTGAAAACGACGATACAGCATTACCATCAGCAGGGAATACGGGTTTTGCTGACGATGTGCCAGAACAACAATCTGACGCACCTCTTTGATTCCGCGCCCCTCTTCGATGCAGCGCAGGGACGACCCGACGCAGTGCAGTGCGGAAATGAGGAGATGAAACGTGATGCCTCAGTTTCATTCTTGTATGTCTCGCCAGAGAACTTCGCACGGTACTACGACCTGTGTTCATACGAGGTACATTCAGTGCAACCCGGAATACCTGTGCTACTCGGCTCGCTCGACCCACATGTCGGGGGTGTCGATACACAGCCTGTCCTTGCTCAAGTATCTTATCTTAATCAGATGCAACAGGCAATGAACACGATTGTGCATCCCGGTAGTCACTGGGACTGGCGAACACAGACGCTTGGCCTGATTGATAGCTGGCACAATGGCTACCCCGATAGTAGCGTTAATAGTCTGCAACACCTCTTCGAGTTCTGGTCGCAGCAATTCAATGTCAGCACGAATACACTGGGCAAGCATCTGTGGGTTGTCGAGGGAACGGGCTGCTTCAAAGGCTGTGGCATTGACGATGCCAATAACTCGCAGGTCGGTATCTCGCACATTTTGACGCTCATTACGGATGTGCAGACAGCGATGAGCAGCAATATTCCCTTTTTCTACTTTAGCGGCGAAGATTTCGTCTCCGCTGGCTACTATTGGCCTATCGGTGTCCTCGACATACAGGGGAAGTCGAAGCCGCTGCGCCAGGATTTGCATATGGGCGCAAAAACGCTCACACTCTCCTGTTCAAATGGTAGTGTGAAGGTTGCCGACCAGGAACAATTGCTGGCAAGGATGTACAGCGGGTGCAGTGTACCAGGAAATTACGTTGATACCCTGTCAAGCTAAAAGCAGAAAAATGAATTTTTATAATTTTATAAAAGTTCGTCCAAAACCTCTTGACAACATAGAAATCCTATGGCATAATATCGAAGTCGCCGATACAACGAAGCGATGCAGACAAACTCTCCGGTAAGCAAACCTCACAAAGGTTTCTCCCAGAAAAATAATAGTCCGGTAAGTTGTGTGTTCTGAAAAGACATATGATTATTGGAATAGTTTGCATCGGTTCCGTGTTTATACTAATGCACATGTAAAAGCGATGGCGTACCAACAATTACGCCTATGTACCCTGACAATTGAAGAGTGGAAAGCAGCACAAGGAACGAATGTAGCGAT
>DAIQNC010000432.1:3140-4069 GCA_036788655.1 Ktedonobacteraceae bacterium | reverse complement strand
CACTGGATCCCGTCGTACAACGCGCCCTCGCACCTCGTACAGAGGAGCGGTATGCTGACATGATGGAGTTCATGCGTGCCTTCGATTATGGTTGTCGTGCCACCGTCAAGATGCGCTCTATCCCTGCCCTGGAAGTTCGCACTCCGCCGCGCAACGTTACCAATTCGCCCGTTCCACTGACGCATACAGGAGCAAACAAGCCAGGAACAATGCTTCCACGTGCAAATATCAATACGGGCAGCGTTCGTGAGAGATGTCGTGAAGGAGACCAGTACCTCAAACAGCAACACTATTCACAGGCATTGCAAGCCTATGAAGATGCACTGGCGATGGATCCACGCAATTTCTATGCCTGGAATGGCAAGGGTACGGCTCTCTACAATCAAGGAAACTATCGTAAGGCATTAGAGGCATATCAACGCGCAACTGAAATTGATCCGAGCAATGCGGTTGTGTGGGTCAGTGCTGGGCTTGTCCTTAATCGCTTGCAACGCTATCAGCAAGCCCTTGTTCACTTCGAGCGAGCCTTGAATATTGACCAGCAATACGTCGCTGCCTGGAACGGGAAGGCAGATGCACAACTCGATATGAACATGCCTGATGAAGCAATCCTTTCATATGAACAGGCACTCCAGATTGAGCCACAAAGCTTCCAGGCATGGAACGGACTCGGCAATGCACGTTCCTGCTTGCACAACTTTTCAGGCGCGGTAGAAGCCTATACTCATGCACTGCTCATCAATCCGCGTAGTGCTGTCGCATGGTGCAACAAGGCAGAAGCTCTCATTCGCCTCGGTCATAATCGCGCAGCCCTCGACTCTCTCAACGAGGCAACAGAGATGGACAAGGGCTACTCACGCGCTTGGACACTCAAGGCCGATGTCTATGAAGCTCTCGGCAATCCACAAGAGGCACAGAAAGCACGCCGT
>DAIQNC010000432.1:0-3130 GCA_036788655.1 Ktedonobacteraceae bacterium | reverse complement strand
GCGCCAAGCCATGGGGCTTGATGCTTTGACAATAAGAAGTCATACACGCCTGAATACTGTTCATTTCGTAGAACCTCGATTTATCGGTGGGTTCGGCATGAATAAACCTATCGATAAATCGAGGTTCTACGAAATGATAGAACTCATTTGTTAACCTTCATTACCACGTCCGTTTTGCCAGGATACACACATTTTCGGACGTGATAAATTTGTCCCTACAACCTTTACGACGCGATACCTCTTCTCATCGCCAGCGTCCCCAATCCCAACGCAACCAGTGCAGTCACACTCAGTACCAGCACATCACGTCCAAGCAAATCCGACGAGCTATAGAATACCGATTGTTCCAGCGCATGTATTCCATATGTCAAGGGTATAAAAGCCGCGATATTTTGAAGCCATGCAGGTTCAAAGGCCAGCACACCAATACCACCAGCCAGAAAGAACAGGTATATGGCGACGTTGATGGAGATTGCAATTACTGGTTGCGACTTTTGTTGTAATGCCCCTAACGCAACACCTAGCCCGGTACTGAACAATGCAATCAAAGCCAGTATGAGTAAGACCGTGAGCCAGTAGATGCCCTGGGGTTGCGTCCATCCGAGTGCTGCTGAGAGCAGGAAGACAAGCAGACCAAGACAGAATGTGGTTACAAATCCTGCCAGCACTTTGCCGAGAATTATTGCGCCATTCACCGTCGGTGAGAGCAACATTTCCTTTACAGTGCGCGTCTCCCATTCCCGTGCAGCCGCAATGCTGCTTGTTACCAGACCCGATAGCATCAACAGTAGTGCCAGTGTGGGCAACACGCTGTACTGGAACAACTGCACGTCCTGCGCCCTCAAATTCTGCTCGTTCATCAATACCTTGATAGAACTTGCATTGCCTTGAGCATGATAAAACTGCGTGATGGCATCGGGAACCGAGCGGCGTACATCGTTCGTGAAATCGAGATTGAGGTTATTGACCAGCACGTTTATCTGTACAGGTTGATTGGCTTCAACCTGCTGCGTGAAGTCGGCAGGAATGGTGATGATGGCAATGACCTGGACATCATTATAGAGCTGCTGCGCCTGAGCTGGCGACGCATCTGTAATACGGAACACATCAGCTTGATGAAAAATTTGCTTCATCTGCTGACCCTTTGCTCCATTATCGAGTGTTACCAGGGCAACAGGACTACGCCCCACAGCGACAGCACCGATGGCCTGTACAAACAAAAACGCGAGCGGTGGTACAATAGTTGCAGCAATGTTGCGTCCATTCCGCAACCAGACCGCGATATCTTTCCTGAAAATCGCCCACACAGAGCGAAAAAATGTTGGATGCATGGTTTTCCTCAGTTCGCTACCGTGCTACGACGTAACGCTATCGCCGCCAACACGACAAACAGCAGCAGAAACGCACATAGAATGAGCGTATTTCCCAGAATGGTGAAGGTGTTCAAAATGAAGTTGTGGAAGGCATACTGCTGTAGCACAATCGCGTAATACACAGGCAGTATCTGAGCAAGCCATTGAAGCACAGGGACATTAAAAGAAATTGGCCCAAACGCTCCACTTACAAAGAACAGGGGTATCGAGACACCAAAGGCGAGACCCGTGAATGCCTGTCGCTGCTTTATCACCGTTCCCAGCAATGTGCCAAGCGAGATGAATATGGCGGATGTGAGCAGTGTATAGCCGATTACCGCACCCCAATTCACCGGATACACTCCGACAATGAAGATGAGTACAACCATTACAAGGATAACCGAGGCAAGTCCCATCACCATAGCACCCAGCATCTTGCCTGTAACGATGGCCCAACGACTGGCAGGTGAGAGCAACAATTCCTTCATTGTTGCATTCTCCCACTCACGTGCCGCCGCCGTCCCCGATTGTAGTAGTCCACCAATCACGAGCGCGATAATGAGGATAGAGACACAGAGGTAGGGAATGTAGCCCGTATCTTGCGGATATTTATCAACTTCGTGCGTGGTGACAGTGACGATATTCGGAAACGCCTTCGCGTAAAACGAGGTAATAGAAAGCGGAACCGCACGCCGGATATCGTTTGTGAAGTCGGTATTGAGGTTGTTAATCTGCACATCCACCTGCACAGGTTGATTATTCTGTATGCTTGTATCGAAGTTAGACGGAATCGTGACAACCGCGACGATGCGACCGGCATGTATCAGTGAGTCAGCTTCCTGTGTACTCGCCTTTTGCAGAATAAACGAGTGCGCTCCTGCCATCGCATTATAAAATCTTTGTGCATACGGGCCAGTATCGTTCATGACAACAGCGGTTGGTGCTTGCCCCCCGGATATCACGAACAGGCTGAACAGAATCAGAAAGTTGACGGGCAGAAAGACACTAATGATGGTAAAGACGCGCTCTCTCAAAGCCGTTCTGATGTCTTTCTTCATACAAGCCCAGATGACGCGCATGTTATATGTGAATTGTTGCATCGCTTTTCCCTGTCCTGCTAATCGCGCAGTTCCGTACCCGTAAGACGTAGGAAGATTTCGTCAAGGTTTGGCTCACGCACAACGATATCACGCAGTTCGCTTTCCTGTGAAACGATATTGACGATTTGCGGCACAACATTTCCTGTTCCCTGCGTTGTGATAGTCAGATGTGCCTTATCCTGTGTCACTTCTTTGACCCCATCAAGTGCGCGAATCTTGTCCGCAGATGTACCAGGATTTGCCAACTCTAACTCGATAACGCTACCGCCATATGTCTGTTTAAGATGATCCGGCGTGTCCAGAGCGATGAGTTTGCCATGATCTATGATAGCGATACGGTCACATAATGCCTGGGCCTCTTCGAGGTAGTTCGTCGTAATAAGAACGGTTTTGCCTTCATTGCGGAGTGTGAGAATGTAGTCCCAAATGACGCGCCGTGCCTGTACATCGACACCAAGCGTCGGCTCGTCGAGATAAATGAGTTTGGGGTCATGCAGCAGCGCACGTCCAAGCGCGAGTCTTCGCTTCATACCACCGGAGAATGTGCCAACACGAGAATTCTTACGGTCTGCAAGTTGCACAAGTTCGAGCATCTGCGTAATGCGCTGTTTCTTTTCACGTGCAGGAATACCAAAGAGGTCGGCATGAAAATCCATATTTGTCCAGGCGGTGAGTTCT
>DAIQNC010000431.1:0-4071 GCA_036788655.1 Ktedonobacteraceae bacterium | reverse complement strand
CCATTTCGCCAACCGCGACCTGCTGCCGACCGCGGCCGCACGTGTCGCGGGGCACGTCGTGATAGCGATGCTGGCGATCCCGGTGGTGTGGCGGCTGGTCGACTACGACCTGTCGCTACTGCCGGATTTCCTTTGGCGCGAGGAGCTGCTGGTGATCCGCGATCAGGTGGTGGCCCCGTTCGCCGACCCCGGGGTGGGTGCCGTCGCCGGCAACGCGCACTATCTTGTTCTTCAACTCGTCCACGTACTGAGCATTGATTTCCAGCACATCATTGTTTAACGTCTCTAACACGTTCAAAGAAGACAACTGGTTTTCTTCTATATCATCAAAATGATAGCGTTTCACGTGTAAAGGTACACGTGGCATTGCCCATGCAGGTGCGCCCTGTTGCACCACAGCAAGATAGCGTTTGTCGATGGTGTGATTATAAAATTGCTTGACGATAAAACGTCGTGAACGCTCCGTCCGGGCAAGCGCAAGCACTCCCGATGTGTCTTTGTCGAGGCGGTGTAACAGGCATGGATGTGGTAATAATCCATTTTCCTTCCACATATATGCTGTTCGTTTCTGACGTAGCATTTCCTGTATATTGGATGGCGCACCTGCCCATTGTGGCTCATCAGGTAACTCCTCTGGTTGCCAATCATCTCTTTGTAACGATGTATCAGCAAGCAGAGCATCCCATAATGTATCACCTTCCGTATGTTTGTAGGTGGGATGCACGACAATTCCTGCTGGCTTATTCAAAATGAGCAAGTAGTGATCCCGGTAAAGAATGGACACGATAGTATTCTGCATGAAGCTACTATAGAGGCTAAGGATACTCTTCGTCAAGCCTCATGATAATGTGTGTCCCCTCTTTTCATGTATGGTAAGATGGTAGCAACAGATTACCATGCGAACACACCATCGGGCATTCAGAAGAGGTGTTATATATGTCGTTTATTACGTATCATTCGCAGCCACTCTTGCGCGATCCCATCATGCTTGTAGCCTTTGCAGGGTGGAACGATGCAGCAGAGGCAGCAACAGCTACAGTAAAATTTTTGATTGATAAATGGAAGCCAGAAAAACTTGCCGAAATCGACTCCGAAGACTTTTTTGACTATACTGAGACACGACCCACTGTAAGGCTGGTCGAAGGTATACAGCGTACCATTGTCTGGCCTACCAATGTTTTTTATGCCTACACCAACCCGGAATTTACACGAGATGTGATTTTAGTACAGGGCTTCGAGCCACAACTCAAATGGAAAACATTCACAGATGCGTTCCTGCAAGTGTGTAAGCGATTCAGCGTTTCCGAAGCCGTGTTCCTGGGTGCGTTGTTAGCGGAAGTCCCTCACACCATCGACGTTCCCATCTCAGGGACATCATCAGAAAGGGATGTCCTGGAGCGGCTACGCGAGATGGATATTCGCGGCTCACGCTATGAAGGTCCAACAGGCATCCTCGGCGTCTTGCAAGAGGCGTGTCATGCTGCACATATTCCAGCAGCAAGCTTCTGGGCAGCCGTGCCACACTATCTAGCCGCAACACCTAACACGAAAGTGACTTCTGCACTACTCACCTACGTCAATACCTTTCTCTCCTTTGGTCTGGATTTGAACAGCATTCAATCGGAAGCTCTGCACTTCGACGAGCAGATTACACAGCTTGTCGCACGTAATCCAGAGGCCAGTGCCTACGTCAAACGGCTTGAGCAACAAGTCGAGGAGGACGACGAAGATGAGGATGACGAGGACAATGAGGATGGAGAAGAAACTGGAAACTACCTCGATAAAGCTATAAGTACAGGGCCACTTCCAAGCGCGGATATGCTTATTCGTGATGTCGAAGAACTTCTTCGTAAAGAGCGCGAGAATGGCCCCCCACTGTTCGATGATGAGGAAGATGAATAAATGACGAGTCAACATCTCTATAGCCTTGAAGAGGTCTTTCAACCGCGCTCAGTAGCAATACTGGGCGCATCACGCGCTCCTCATAAGTGGGGAAACGTCGCAGCGAGGCAACTTATCGCTGGTGGTTTTCCCGGCGAGATATACCTGATTACTCCTTCTGTTTCAGAAATTCTTGGGCAGGTAACGTATCCAACGCTACGTGATGTTCCTGGCCCCGTTGACCTTGCGATTGTTGCCACGTCTTATCCACATGTTGCTCAATCCGTCGAGGACTGCATTGCGTGTGGTGTCAAGGGCATCGTCATTATCACAGCAGGCTTCAGTGAGACGGGAGCAAACGGGCGCAAGCTGGAGCAAGAGATGGTAGCACGTTGTCATGAGCAAGGTATCCGCATCATCGGCAGCAATTGCATGGGTCTCTACATTCGACGTTCGCACATCAACACACTTGGGATGGTCTTCCCTCTTCCTGTCGGGCCAATTGGTCTGGTATCCCAGAGCGGCAATCTAGGCATGTATTTCTTCGCACAGGCGCATCTCGACGGACTCGGTTTCACGACCTTCATTAGTATGGGCAATGCAGCAGATGTCGGTTTTCCAGAATATATGAGATACCTCGCTCATGACCCGGAGACAAAGGTTATCGCTGGCTACGTCGAGGCCATCGAAGAGGAGACGCTTCGTCAGGCGGTTCAACAATTGCTTGAAGAGGGTCATTATAAGCCGACAGTTATTTTATTGAGCGGAGCTACGGAGGTTGGAGTACGTGCCGCGCTTGCACATACAGGCAGTATCGCCAGTGTGCGTCCTGATAACGACAAACGCCTGTATGGAAGTGGCATTGTGCGTGTTCTGCGCTCCGATGAACTCTTTCCAGTAGCACAGGCACTCGCAACCCAACCACCAACACCACACGGAGGGAAGCGCATTGCCATTGTTGGTGATGGAGGTGGTAGCGTAGTCGCAAGTGGCGACGCCGCTATTCGTGCAGGTCTCGAAGTTCCTGTCCTTCGTCAGGAGACACAGGAAGCACTCAGAAAGCTAATGCCAGCACGTGCCACCGCGACGAACCCCATTGATGTCGCTGGAGCCGCCGACGAAGACCCACTCTCCTTCGCGCATTTAACCGAGATTTGTTTGAAAGACCCTGATGTCGATGGCGTCATCATCGCCGGACTCTTCGGCGGCTATCGCTGGTTACTCTCGGAAGACTTCGGCCCACGAGAAGAGGCTGCCGCTCATATGCTGGGTCAACTTGTTCGCCAATACAAGAAACCTGTGCTTGTACAGACTGTTTATGCACGTCATGATATACCCTCTCTTCATATTCTACGTGAGGAGGATGTACCTTACTACGAATCGGTAGAAATCACGTGCCGTGCGATGGCAGCACTGGTAGAAACAGGGCAATTTCTCGCTTCTTGTAAAGCATTATCATAAGAATATTTTCTATTTTAGTGGAATTCATTGAAATTCCACTAAAAACATATATACTTGTGTTTGCACTTCTAGCTCAACTAGTGTATATTATAAGCGATGAGAGCATTCCCCTTGTCTCGCTTTCAGTTTAGTTTGAGGAGAGAATATTTTCATGGATCACGTCGCTGGCACACCCGAAACAGCGTATACAGATAACATACTGGCTGGTGGAGGTGAGATGGGGCAACTCATGCGTGAACATGATTGGTCAACAACACGTATTGGCACTGTGTCATCGTGGCCTCAAAGCTTGCGAACGGCTGTCAGCATATGCCTTGCATCGCGCTTTCCCATCATTATTTTCTGGGGTATTGACCTCGTACAGTTCTACAATGATGCATATCGCCCCATCTTAGGTATGACGAAGCATCCAGAGGCTCTTGGGCAGGAAGCAAAGGACTGTTGGCCTGAAATCTGGGATGTGATCGGGCCAATGCTTTATGGTGTTCTCTCTTCCGGGGAAGCCACATGGTCTGAAAATCAACTATTGCTGCTTGATCGCAATGGTTACGTCGAAGAGTGCTATTTCACTTTCTCGTATAGCCCTATTCGCGACGAGACGGGGGGCGTTGGTGGAGTTTTTTGCGCTGTCACTGAGACAACTAGGGAAGTTCTGGCGGAACGTCGATTACGCACACTCAGTGATGTTGCGGCAAGAACCGCCGAAATAACGACTGCAAGTGAGATATG
>DAIQNC010000430.1:0-4083 GCA_036788655.1 Ktedonobacteraceae bacterium | reverse complement strand
GCAACAGGACGCACCCCAAATGTCGAGAAACTCGGATTGGGAAATGTAGGTGTTACGACGAACGAACGAGGTATTCTTGTTGACGAATACCTGCAAACAGCAACACCAAATATCCTGGCGATTGGCGATGTTATTGGTGGCTATCTCTTCACACATGTCGCGGCCTATCAAGCAGGTATCGCGGCTCGTAATGCACTCTTGCCCATTGGTAAGAAGAAGGTCGATTACCGCGTCGTTCCCTGGTGTACCTTTACAGACCCCGAAGTTGCGCGTGTCGGTTTGACACTCGACGAGGCGAAGGAACAGCACAAAGACGCTCACGAAGAGGTCTTTCCTTATGCAGATATTGACCGCGCACAGACTGAGAATGCAACAGCTGGCTTCATTAAACTCGTACTCGCCGGGAAAAAAGATGAAATTGTCGGAGTTCATATCGTCGGGAAAAACGCGGGCGAACTACTTGGTGAAGCAACACTTGCGATGCAACATCATATGACCATTAGTGACCTTTATAACACCATTCATGCCTATCCGACACTGAGTACAGGTTTACAGCAAGCCGCGTTCGAGGCATATTTACGTAGCGACAGGGCTGCCAGCAATCGTCGTGTTGTCCGTACCATACGGAACTTCCGAGGCTAAAATATCTGGTTGCTTCATGCTACTACAAGAACGTCTTTCCCATTAATGGGAGCCATTGACAGAAGCGGTATGATGAGTTGAGAGTATCACGTTGCCCGATTGGATACAGAAGAGTGATCATCGGGAGTGATAACCTCGATAACCTGTCACTGCACCATTCTGAATATCTCTTTTCAAGGTGAAGAAAGCAAAGTATCGGGTACAGAGCGATGAACGGAACAACAGTTTCATTCATAACAACCTCCTGGCAAACTCTATCCACCTTCCTCTCAGCCCCTTCAAAGGTTTGTTGGGATAGTAAGGTGCTGGCAGAACGGGCAGGAACAACAAAAGATGAGTAGACAACAACACACAAAGGAGTCTTTTTCGTGAATCAAGCAGAGCGCGTCCCAGGCCGTTATGGGATAGATGAGATAGAAGCAAGTCAATTAGAAGCGTGGCCCAATTCCCATCCAGAACGGGACTATGTTGTTCACCTGGAGATTCCTGAATTTACCTGCCTATGTCCCCGGTCAGGCTTTCCCGACTTCGCCACGATTATAGTGGATTATGTTCCAGATCACTCGGTGGTCGAACTGAAGAGCCTCAAACTCCATATCAACCGCTATCGCAACCGACAGATTAGCCATGAGGCAACAGCCAATACTATCCTCAATGAGTTAGTGGCTGCCCTGGCTCCTCGCTGGATGCGAGTCGTGGCCGATTTCACGGTACGTGGCAACATTAAAACGGTGGTCTTCGCTGAAGAAGCCCTTCCAGGATACAATGGCCCTCGTCCAGCATATCAACGCTACCTGCCAGGAACTGGCCTCTAAAAGCTATAACACAACCTTTACAACCGCGCACCACCTGTTTCAAGCCTATCAAAATTGGTTTCATCGAGAGTGTGAACCGGGACATTGATCGACCACTCAGGATGCGTTAGTTCTCCAGGGAGAAGACGAAAGAATGCCAAAAGCTATTGCAATAGTTAGTGGTGGGCTTGATAGTGTAACATTAGCCCACTTCCTTAACGCGCAGGGATACGAGTTACATCTGCTTTCATTTGACTATGGGCAGCGACACAAGAAAGAATTGCTCTTCGCTGAGTGGTGTGCCAACCGCCTACACGCAGCATTTGACGTGATTGATATGACTGGTATTGGCAAGCATCTGAAAGGTTCTGCCCTCACCGATGAGATAGCAGTACCCGATGGTCACTACGCCGCCCCAACTATGGCCGTAACAGTAGTACCTAACCGCAACGCCATTTTGCTCTCGATTGCTTACGGAATCGCTGTCGATATACAGGCAGATGTTGTTGCCATAGGCGTGCATGGCGGTGATCACTTTATCTATCCTGACTGTCGCCCTGGCTTCATACGAGCCTTCGATGCAATGCAGCGCGAAGCTGTCGAGGGCTTTGGTCAGCCAGAATTACGCCTGGAAGCTCCTTTTTTGCACCTGAGCAAACGACAGGTAGTACAGCTTGGAAATAGCCTTCATGTCCCTTTTGAGCAAACGTGGAGTTGCTATAAAGGGGGAGAGTATCATTGTGGAACATGCGGAACGTGTTATGAGCGCAAAGAAGCTTTTGCAGAGGCCGGAATTGCTGACCCGACTGCGTACGAGCAAGCAATGAACACCACTTCTCTACCGCAATAAGGGGAGGAATGATTACAATGCGCTATGCGTCTATCACCAAAATCTTTCACTTTGAGGCGGCCCATTCCCTTCCCGGTCATCGAGGCAAATGTGAGCGATTGCACGGACACTCCTATACGCTGGAGGTGACATTGCGAGGTCCGATTCGAGAGACACATGGAAGCTCCGATGAGGGGATGGTCATGGACTTTGCGGATCTGAGTGCGCTGGTCACGATGGCAGTCATTGAGCGGCTGGACCATCAGGAGCTTAATTCAGTAACGGGAATACGCACAACGGCAGAAAATCTGGTGCATTGGATATGGGACGAACTCATCGCTCATGGTCTGCCTGACGAACTATTGCAGCGAATTCGCCTGTGGGAGACGCGGAGCGGTTTCGCTGAGGTAACACGATTGGAACGATAAGCATTATGAATGTGATGGAAATCTATCATTCGATTCAAGGTGAAGGGACGCTCATGGGAGTTCCAACGACCTTTGTGCGTTTCTTTGCCTGTAATCTGCGCTGTTCCTGGTGCGATACCAAATACTCCTGGAGTGTTCGTGAAGGAGGGACATGGGAGGTCATGACACCCGAAGAGGTGTTGACTCAGATTGAAGCACAGGGAATGCGCCACATCGTTTTGACAGGAGGTGAGCCGACTTTGCAAAAAGACCTGTTTCCTCTGGTACACATGTTGAAGGCGAAGGGATTCCATGTGACGGTTGAAACGAACACGACTATCTTTCCGGCTTCAGTGGTTCCACTCGTCGATCTGTGGAGTCTGTCTCCCAAATTGCCGAGCGCGAAAGAAAACTACCTACGTGACCCGGTGATCGAACGCTTTTTGAACGCATTGCGTCCAGAACAACAGCAGTGGAAGTTCGTGATACGTGACCAAACCGATGAACAACACCTGCAAGCACTATTACGCCGATTTCCCCAGTTCGCTCAACAACGTCTGCCTATCGTTTTGCAACCAGAAGGTGACGCCGCACTATCCAACTATCCAGCCGCATTAGAACAACTTGCGAATCTGGTACAGCAACCGTTCTGGCAAGAGTATGCCGTGCGAGTCTTACCACAACTGCATGTGATCATGTGGGGAAGAAGGCGTTGGGTCTAAAGAAGTCCGATTGCTCTTCAAGTTAAGCCTTCTTCTTATGCGGTGCGCTCTTGTAGATGCTCCGAATCGCTGAGATCGGATGAGCAAAGACAAATGAGAAGATGACACCAAAGAAAATGGGCGCGAAAATGGCAAAGTCAAGCGCGGCGGTAAATGGCACATGGTCGATTCTCAAAAACAGCATTTGTAGCAAGACAAGCAACACGAGTGATGCTATTGTTACACATGCCACAGCCATCGTCCAGCGTGTCCGTAGACGCGCCTGAATAACGTTGTGACGTAACACCGCTTGCTCACGGACAGTTTGCTGCATATGCAGTAACTGTTGTCGCTCCTGTTCTGCGTCAAGACGTTCGAGAGCCAATTGGTCGCTTAGACGTTGTACTTCGCGTTGTAAATGAAGAACTTCAACAAGTTGCCTGTCTTCAACCTGTTGCGCGTGTAGCTCAATCGTCTTCAATACGTCACCCATCAACTCAGGTGGTCTATCAGGAGTAAGAGCCATTGTTTTCGCTGCATCTGCGATTACCTCTTGCGCCCTGTCATCTACGGCTTTCTGGAATTCATCACAGAGTTCCTGGTAGCGTCGTCCTAACTCGAAATAGGACTCTTTCAGATGGTTACGCTCACCAATCACCTCTTGCAATTGTGCGACATACTGCTCTATTTCCTGCTGCTGACCATTATGA
>DAIQNC010000429.1:2235-4106 GCA_036788655.1 Ktedonobacteraceae bacterium | reverse complement strand
GGTTTCGCTGGCGTCGAAGTAGGCTCTGTGCTGGTCAAGGCGCAGAGTGGCAACCCGAAGCCACGCCAGTTCATGCTCAACTCAGGCGTCGCCCTCAACAGGCTTGGTTTCAATAGTCCTGGAATGCAAACGGTGGCACATAACCTTGCACACTATCGTGGCAGTGGCATCCCCATCGGTATCAGTCTCGGCAAAAACAAAGAGGTATCACCACAGGATGCTCCGGCGGCACACGCCCTCGTCACCGAATGCCTCTATGACGATGCCGCCTACTTCGCCATCAACGTCTCATCACCCAATACACCCGGCCTACGCGCTCTGCAAGACAAAGGGCCGCTCACCGATATCGTGCAAGCGGTCAACACCACGATGGACAAGATGGGTGGTCGAAAGCCTCTGTTCGTCAAAATCGCCCCGGAACTCTCTCACGATGCAGTAGACGACGTAATCGACGTTGTGCTATCACACGGTCTCACAGGCATTATCGCAACCAATACCACCATTAGCGAAGACCTGAAAGCCAGTTACGGCGCACGCTGGCGACACGAGGCTGGCGGACTGAGCGGCGATGACGCAACCTATCGCGCCATGTCAACCGCGAAGGTCGCACACATCTATCGTCAAACGCAGGGACGCATCACCATTATCGGTTGTGGTGGCGTCAAAGATGCGGCAACCGCGCTCGAAAAAATTCAGGCCGGAGCTACACTCGTGCAGGTCGTTACCGCCATACGCGGCGAAGGAACAGCCGTAGCAGGTAACATCAATCGTGGCATTGTGGAGTATATGAAACGAGAGGGTATCAGGAATATTGGTGAATTGGTGGGTATGGGTGCGTGATAGAAACGTTGGTGGTAGGTGGGGAAGGGTGTAATGAATTATGCCCGTACATTTCAGGACGCTCCTACGATTCTATATGGCAAACCATTTCTTTTCCAATTTTGTAATGTCGCGCCAACGCTATCATGTACGGGCATAATTCATTACACCCCTTCCCCACCGATCATATTCATACCAACGCTATCATGTACGGGCATAATTCATTACACCCTGGCCCACATACCACCAATGTCCAATTTCTTTGTCAACGCCCATGACCACAGTGTACGGGTCTAATTTATTACACCCTTCACAGCTTTTCCATCCTCGAAATCGCGTATCTGCCCGAAGGCTGTACCGAAGAAGTTTTCGTAGACATCTTTTTCGACATAGCCAAGATGTGGCGTACACAGCACATTCTCCATATGCAGCAGAGGTTTATCAATGACTGGCTCATCTTCGTAGACATCGACGGCGGCGAAACCTGGATGCCCAGTTCGTAGTGCCGCTTCAAGGACACCCGGCGCAATCAAACCTGCACGACTGGTATTGACGAGCAGTGCCGAGGATTTCATCGCTGCGAGATCGTCCGCTGTGACGATACCACGTGTCTCCGCGTTCAATTTGAGGTGCAGACTGAGAACATCGGCTTGCTGGAATAGTTCGCGCTGATTGCTCACCGTCTCAAACTCGCCAGTTTGTGCGCGACTACGCGATCCTTCGCGTCCCCATATCAGCACACGCATCCCGAAGGCGCGTCCATAATTCGCTACCAGCGACCCGATATTGCCATAACCGAAGACGCCGAGTGTGCGACCATGCAGACTCGTTCCTAGAGTGCGTTGCCAGCGACCAGCCTTGATATTCTCCACTTCCTGCGGAATGTGACGCACCGATGCCAGCACTAACGCCCATGTCAATTCTGCTGTTGAATAAGGCAAGCCACCGCCAACTGCGACCTTGACGCCATGACGGGTACAGGCCGCGACATCAATATGTGGCGTCCCTCGACCCGTCTGGCAAATCAGCTTCAAGTTCGGGAGCCGTTCAAG
>DAIQNC010000429.1:0-2225 GCA_036788655.1 Ktedonobacteraceae bacterium | reverse complement strand
AACGCCTCTATGATGGGTGTACGCTCACGAATGAGTACCAGCACGTCCGCGTCATGAAAACGTTGTGCCAGCGTATCAACATCCGTCACATGATCGTTATAAATCGTTACATCTTGCCCTGCGAGCTTGCGGAAGCTGTCGAGGTGACGTACTGCGTCCTGGTAATCGTCGGGTATGATAATGTGCATATTAGTAAATCACAATCAGTGTATTCCAGTCGGTGTGGCTATACACCCATGCCGCCTGTTGCTCCTGCATGTTGACGCATCCATGACTGCCGCTATTGGCGAAGGCCGCATCGCCACCGGAGTCCACGTGGGGGAACTGTGTGTTGGGGCCGTAGTCGGCACGCCACCACGAGTCATGCACGAAGTAGCCACCATCGTGATACATAATTGCGTAGTTGATATGCGTCGGCGGATACCAGTAGGGCGAACTCTGTGGGTCTGGCGACTTGAACTCTGTCGGAGAGAGACGAGCAAGCACGGGCCAGACACCGGGAACAGACGGAAGTTCTTCACGTCCTGTCGTCACCTGAAACGAATTGACGAGCTTGCCATTATCATAGACACGCATGGCCTGTTGTGTCAGTGAGACCATCAAGACCTGCTTGTTCTGCAACTGGTAGCGCGAAATCATTTGCTGGTCGGTAGCGTGAACCTGATTGTAGGGTGTGGAGTCGGCATAATCGGCCTCACTCAGGTGCAAGTTGAAGAGACCATTCTGCGCCTCATCGACAACTGCCTGAAAATCTGCGGTTGTCACGGCATTAGCAAGCGCATTATCAAGGTCGGAGCCGATACCAGGTTGTGTGTAACCCGCATCAAGCATATACGTTTTTCCATCATACTTGTCATGGAATAAATGCGCCTGCCCCCACGAATTGACCTCTTGATGGAACTGGTTGATGAGGTACGCAGCCTCGTTCTTGACTACATCAAACTGCATCGAGGCTATATCGCTGTCAATCTGCTTCGAGAAGGTTGTGTAGTCATTGATGCCCGTTGCCTTGTTCATCAGGGCGCGGTCAGTATTGTATTGCTGCTCATAGGTGCTGATGTTGCCACCATACGTTTTGAGTTGCTGAATATCGGCCTGGAAGGTGTTCAGCTTCGCATTCTCCACGTAGGGAAGGGCCGCCGTAGAGTTCGCTACCGCTTGCTGATATTGCACGTTAATCATACTACTCAGATTGATGAAGTCCACAGAACTTGTGCCAGCACCGAGTGCTTTCATATCGCTCTGATACTGCAAACTCATTGCGGCAACGCTAAGGTTCGCCGCTTGCATCTGAGCAATGGTCTTATTGAAGATGGCAAGCTGGCTCGACGCGGACGCCATCAGGTTGAGAGCCTGTGTGCCGCTTGTTGCCTTCGCAGTTGCTAATAGTGCCTGTGTCTGGCTATATTCCTGTGAGAAGTATTGCACAGGCAATTTCTGCACTGTCTCACGTGAAAGCGTCGTCTGGAAGTTCTGCACAGCCGATTGTGCTTGCGACTGAGACTGCTGCTGTGAAGCCACCGTAATCGCCTTCACCTGTAGAGTAAGTTGCGTATATCGTATAGCGAGATTTTGATAATAGTTATTTACTTGCGAATCATTAAAAAGACCGAAGGGAGCGTGTGTGTTGCTCAATTGCTGCTCTTGCTTTTGCACGGGAGCAAGCTGCGAAGACAGTACGCCGATATTTTGTGCTTGCTGAATTGCTGAGTCAAGGCTCGTCTTGTTCTTTGTGGCCTGTTGTGATTGCGCGGATGAACCACAGGCCGTTGTCAGGAGTGCAAGACCGAGGAGTAAGAATACGAGTGTACCACGCCCGAACATCGTCGCTCGGCGCGACAATGTTCGGGTATGCTGTACGGGTTTATGAGATTGTGAGAGATGCATAAACTGCTATCTCCTTCCACTTCTAGCTTTCTGTCGTTTACGATCCTTACGCGCAGCCTTCCCCGTCTTCTTTTTACCATTCGCATTGTGAGGACGTGGTAAGCCTTGCGGCATACCCATTCCACCTAATTCCCCCATATTGCCCATATCTCCCATATCGGGCATTCCTGCCATTCCAGCAGGGAGTTGTCCATTTCCAGCCATTTGACGTGCGAACTGCGCCCACGGGCCTTTGCCTGTGCTAATCTGACGCATCATCGTTCGCATCTCAGCAAACTGTTTGAGCAACTGATTGAGTTCCTCAACCGACGTGCCGCTACCCTTTGCGATACGCTTGC
>DAIQNC010000428.1:1106-4111 GCA_036788655.1 Ktedonobacteraceae bacterium | reverse complement strand
AAAAATACACGACGAGACGCCTACAAAGCGCGACAATATCCTCACGGCTGCACGCAACCTCTTTGCCGAAAAAGGCTATGAGGAGACGACGATTGCCGATATCGCAAAACTGGCAGGTGTCGCAGTAGGCACGGTCTATCTCTACTTCCACAACAAGCACGATGTCTATACCGCCGTAGGACTCGACATCGAGTTAAAACTGGCTCAGGCATTTCAAGACTCATCTCTTTTAGAGCTTCCCATGCGAGAGGTGATACGGACGATGATTGACGCCAGTTTCCGTTCAAGTCGCCATTATAAACAATTCATGTCACTGCTCCAAACCGATATGCAATCTCCTGACGAAATTCGACAACATAGAGAGATAGATGATAAGGTGACACAGGCGATTGATGCGCTTCTCCGCCATGCCATCAACAAAGGTGAACTTGCTGCATTCAACACCGCAATGTATGCGGAAATACTGAATTGTGCAGCAGGATCAGTTATACATCAATGTTTCGTCGTCGAAGATGGAGAACGCGAAGAGCAGTATCGTACATATCTGATAGAGTTTATCGAACGCCTCTTTTTTGGCCCCTCGTTGCAAGCAGGAACGTAAATCCTATGTTGTGACCACAACATGGGACAATCAATGAATAGCAAAAGGAGAAAACAATGTCTGATACACAAAACACGCATTCACACACAGCCCTCTTAATAATGGACATGCAAGAGGGAATCGTCTCTCGGTTCCCACAGGCGAGTAGTGTTCTCGCACCCACTCACAAAGCTATTGATGCCGCTCACACCGCATCGATTCCTGTCATCTATGTGGTTGTAACCTTTCGTCCAGGCTATCCTGAGATAAGCTCCAGGAATAAATCCTTCTCCGCCACAAGGCAACAATTGTCTTCCTCAACACCGATGTTCTCCTCTGAAGTTCATCCAGCTATCGCTCCATTGCCGACAGATATCATTGTCACAAAACGCCGTGTCAGCGCGTTCACTGGCAGTGATTTAGAAGTGGTGCTGAGAGCGCAGGATATTTCGCATCTGGTACTCTGTGGCATAGCGACCAGTGGCGTCGTCTTATCAACCTTGCGCGAAGCGGCTGATAAAGACTATCAATTGACCGTCTTATCCGATTGCTGCTTTGATAGTGATGAAGAAGTCCAGCGCGTTCTGCTAACTAAAGTCTTTCCACGACAGGCCGATGTGGTACAGTCGGAAACATGGATAAAGAAATTGTCGTAATTCTTCGGGAAATGTAGAGGTGCAATTCATTGCACCCATTGTCTCTGGGCTGACGGTGCAATGAATTGCACCTCTACACCATCCACGAAGGCTTGGGACCCTCTCATTTTTTTTGCAACCCGAAAAGCACAGGTTCGTAATTCACAGTGTACGAAATTAAAAATGAATGAAGTTCATTCATTTTTGAGAAAGGGAGTTGCACAATGAGTCAGGCAAACCAAGTACAGGCACATAAGACTATTCCTCATATAACGTTACCGGAAGATTATCCTTTACGTCTCGGCCCCTTTCTGGCAGAGATGTATGAGCAGCATGGCCCAATTTTCCGTACAACCCGCTTTGGCGATGAAATCACCTACATCGTCGGGCCAGAGGCGAATCGTTTTGTGCTGGTAAGCAATCGGCAAAAGTTTTCGCATCACGAGGGCTGGGGACGCTTGTTCAATGTCATAGACATGTTCGGAGATGGCCTACTGACGATGGATGGCAAAGAACATGACCAGCATCGGCGTATGATGAATCCGGCATTTGCCGTCGGATATATGAGCCACTACATTCCCCTGATGAACCGCATTATTCGTGAGCGCACCGCAAAATGGGTGGCTCAGGATACTGTGGACATTTACGACGAGGCACGAAAAATCACCTTCGATGTAGCAGCTGAGGCTCTAGCAGGTTTGACCGACCAGGAAGAGCGCGACCACTTCAGAAAACTTTACTACAGCTTGCTCAATGGCCCTGGCAATATCAACACAGAAGAGGAATACTATCGCTGGCTACGAGGCATACAACCGGAAGTCATGAACTTGCTACTTCCAAAGATCGAGGAGCGACGCAAGCATCCAACCGATGATCTGTTTAGTATGCTCGTTCACGCCCATGATGACCAGGGGCAAACAATGAGCGTTGAACAACTGATTGCTCACTTCAATATCCTGATTGTCGCGGGACACGAAACATCGACCAGCCTGAGTTCATGGCTCCTCTACCTGCTCACACAACATCCTGACTATACGAAACGCATTCTCGATGAGCAGAAAGCACTCTTGCATGAGAATGAGGAGCCAACGTTAGAGACGATCAAACAGATGAAGGTGCTGGAAAACGCATTGAGTGAGGCCGAACGCATGTATCCACCTGTTGCAAACGGGCCACGTGGCGTCGTCGAAGACTTCGAGTTCAACGGCTATCATGTTCCTGCTGGCTCCTACGTCCTCTATTCCATTGCTGCATCGCATCTCCTTCCGAGTGTCTTTGCCAATCCCACCACGTTCGATCCAGACCGCTTCGCGCCCCCACGCGAGGAACACAAGAAGACGCCCTACTCACTCGTCGGATTTGGCGGTGGCCCACGCATCTGCATCGGCATCAACTTTGCCCAGATTGAGATTAAAGCACTCGCAACGCACGTATTGCGCCACTATCGCCTTGAGGTGCTACCCAATCAGCACATTGCCCAGTATTACGATGCCACAGGTGGTCCGATGCATGGTATCAAAATGCACGTGTCTGAAAAGCAGCAAAAGGTGTGATAATCGAAATGAACACATTACGATGAACATAGATAGTGGGCAAAGGGGTGTGATGAATTATATCCGTACATCTCAGTGTTGATCGAACGGTGAAGAGGGATGGTATAAAACTGAATACCATGGGAGTATCCTGAAATGTACGGGTATAATTCATTACACCCCTTTGCCCACTACGCATGTGTCCAACGTGTTTGTCAACGTTCATCATCATACTTGAAATATGTTATAGTAATATCC
>DAIQNC010000428.1:0-1056 GCA_036788655.1 Ktedonobacteraceae bacterium | reverse complement strand
GAACTAGATAATTTTTTTGCCACCATCCAAAACCCCTATCCTGCGTATGCCTATTTGCGTGAACATGAACCAGCACGCTTCAACACTATGTTCAGTTGTTATATGCTCACACGCTATGACGATGTGAACATGGTCTTCTCCGATGCCAAACGCTTTTCGTCCGATATCTGGTCGCGTATACCAGAAGCGATGGGATACAACGGTGATGACGAATCGAGTAGGCAACTCCAACGTATTGTGCCGTTCCTTGCCTATAACTTGCAGGGCATGGATCCGCCGGGACATACACGCCAGCGCACACTCATGATGAAGACGTTCACACCACGTATGTTGGAGTCGTTCCGTCCGACGGTTCAACGTCTGGTCAATGAACTGATTGATGCAAAGCTCGCGGAAGGCTCGATGGATGCCGTCGCCGACCTTGCCTATCCACTTCCCTCAAACGTCATACTTGACCTGCTCGGCATTCCACGCAGTGGACGCGAATATATCAAAGCGAGTGCCGAAGCCATCAACGAATTTGTCACAACACTCCTGTTTTACGGGCCGCAGGTCTGGCCTCGACTGGCAAATGTCTTCGATGAGGTCGATGCCTATCTGAAAAGCCTGATTGCCGAGCGACGCAAGCATCCCACTGACGATCTGCTCACCAAAATGGTACATGCCGAAGAGAACGGCGATATGTTGAGCGAAGACGAAATTGTCGTTGCCACCAATTTCTTGCTCTTTGCTGGTCATGAGACAACTGCAAACCTGATTGGTGTCGGCCTCTACTACCTGTTACAGAACCCGGAGCAGATGGAGCAGTTACGAGCCAATCCTGCTCAAGTTCCAGCAGCCGTCGAAGAATTGTTGCGTTATGTCAGTCCCGTACATATGCTGGCGCGTCGCACGATGCAGGAAGTAACTATCAGTGGCACAGACATACCGCAAAATAGTAGTGTCTATCTGCTCGTTGGAGCAGCAAACCGCGACCCATCAAAGTTTCCCGACCCTGAGAAACTGGACATCAACCGTCCTAATGTGCGCTCACTGGGCTTTGGTCACGGCATCCAC
>DAIQNC010000427.1:1222-4118 GCA_036788655.1 Ktedonobacteraceae bacterium | reverse complement strand
GGAGATGACCGATAGGCCCGACATCAGCGTCGGCACGAGTATTCCAGAGGAGCAACAAAAGCTTCCTATTTTCGGCCTCATCAATCTCAACGTCTTCTGGATTTCAAATCAATTTCACTGGCAGGCGTTACAGGCAGTCGTCATTCCCAGTATGGTTGCTCACTTCCTTGACCCAAACCACAAAGACATTAACCTTGCCACCGTCGTCTTCGTGGGAACACTGGTCGCCTTTGTGGTCAACCCACTGGTTGGAGCTGTCTCCGACTATGCAACATTCAAGATGGGGCGTCGCCGCCCATTTATGATTGTAGGCACGATTCTCAATATCTTTGTCCTGTTGCTCTTCGCCTTCTCGCCCTCATGGTTTTCGCGTGGCGCACTGCTCGCTGTCTTCGCGCTTCTCTTCATGCTCCTTGAATTCAGCAATAACGTTGCCAACTCGCCGTGGAGCGCAATTATCGCCGATAAAGTCCCTGTGCAACAACGCGGTCTTGCTTCCGGTTTTAATGGCCTCTTCACGCTGCTCGGCACCGCAGTTGGTTCTATCGTTGCAGGCATCATCCTCGGCGGCAATCTTTCACTACCGCTTTATCGCAACGCTGTTGTACAAATCTTCATCATTATCGCCATCGTGCAGACGCTCTTCGTCGCCTATACCGTCCTCACTGTGAAGGAGATACCACTTCCGCTAGAACGGCATATCAAACTCAATATTCGCGCTTTTTTCAAGCGATTCTTTTTTAAGCCTTCACAGTACCCGGACATCTCATGGGTGCTACTGGCGCGTTTCTTCGTCACGATGGGCATATGGAGCGTCTACTACTTCCTGCTGTACTACTTCGATGATGTGCTTGGCGGCAAAGGCGTCAAAACAGTGCTACTTGGCTCACCGTTCACTGGTGAGCAATTCAACGGTATCCTCTTCCAACCCATATTGCTCCTTTTCGCGCTTATCACCTCGATTTTCGCAGGGTGGGCATCAGACCACTGGGGGCGCAAGAAGCTCGTCTATTTGTCGGGAGTTGTGATGACCGTTCTTCGAGAATCAGTATGCCGCTCTTATCTCCGGGGCTTTCTTCGGCATCGGCTATGGAGCCTACACGAGCGTTGACTGGGCCTTGACGACCGATGTGTTACCACCAACGGGCGAGGCTGGTAAGTTTATGGGTATCTGGTCTGCTGTAGGCATCCTACCACAGGTCGTTGGCATCACTGTCGGTGGCGTGTTGCTGCAACTGCTCCAGAGCATTCCGTATCACCTCGGCTACAAATCGCTCTTTGGCTTGACTGTCCTTTACCTTCTGATTGGCACACTCATCATCACAAAGGTGAAAGGCGCACACTAAGTTGCTGAGTTATTCCTTTCAACTGTGTAACCGAATTTGAGGGCATTCCGTTGTAAGAAATAGGGATGCCTTCTGCATTTTCTTTCATCTCTATTTTACACACGCTTAATACAATAGTGTTATGTTAAGATGTAGAACAGAAAATGCTCGTGTCAGGCACATATCATAAGAATTGTTATGAGCATGTGTGCTAACAGGAAGAGCATCCTTGCACCATGTGCATTCGCTGAGTAATGCATAGATGCGAGTAAAAAACTGAAACAGTTCTCCTGGAGGAAAGATGCGTATACTCATCCTGGGTGGTGACGGCTATCTTGGTTGGCCTCAGTCCCTGTATCTCTCGCGCAAAGGACACGAAGTCGCTATTTTCGACAACTTTGCTCGTCGCTACTTTGACCTGGAAGAGGGCTTCGATAGTCTCATCCCCATTCACACCCTGCATGATCGCGTGAAAGCGTGGCAAGAAGTTTCTGGACGCACCATACATATGTACACGGGCGATACAACGGATTATGACGAACTCGCACGGGTATTTGTAGAGTTCCAACCGGAGGCGGTGGTTCACTTCGCGGAGCAGCGTTCCGCTCCCTATTCGATGATTGACCGCAAACACGCCGTTTTCACGCAGATAAACAACGTCGTCGGTACGCTCAACCTCCTCTACGCGATGAAAGACTACGCGCCATCGTGTCATCTCGTCAAGCTCGGCACAATGGGCGAGTACGGTACACCAAATATCGACATTGAAGAGGGCTTTATTGAAATAAACCACAAAGGTCGCTCCGATGTCTTGCCATTCCCGAAACAGCCACCGAGTTTTTATCACCTTTCAAAAGTCCACGACAGCGATAACATTCTGTTTTGCTGCCGCATCTGGGGTATCCGCGCAACCGACCTCAATCAAGGCGTTGTCTACGGCGTTGAGACCGATGAAACGATGCTCGATTCACGTTTGGCAACACGTTTCGACTATGACCAGATTTACGGAACCGCGCTGAACCGTTTCTGTATACAGGCGGCGGCAGGCTATCCTCTAACCGTGTATGGTCAGGGGAAACAGACACGTGGCTATATCAATATACGCGATACGGTGCGTTGTATTGAGCTTGCACTCAACTCGCCAGCAGAGCCAGGTGAGTACCGCGTGTTCAACCAGATAACCGAGCAGTTCTCGCTCCTCGACCTTGCCGATATGGTTATCAAGCACGGCAAGACGCTTGGCCTTGATGTTGAAATGAAGCATCTTCCCAATCCGCGTGTCGAGAAGGAAGAGCATTACTATAATGCTATGCATACCAGACTCATCGACCTCGGCCTGTCACCACACCTGCTCAACGAAACCATCCTTGAGTCGTTGCTCAAACTCGCTATTCGCTACCGTGACCGCATCAATACCGACCTGATTCTGCCCACTGTCAACTGGCGCAGCACGACAAACGATGTAGCGACCAAAGCACAACCAAAGCCACAAGAAACGCCTATCGCATCCGTTGACCATACGGCAAAAGTTTCAGTGGAACAACTGGCAGGTGATCCTCTTTAATATGCCA
>DAIQNC010000427.1:0-1212 GCA_036788655.1 Ktedonobacteraceae bacterium | reverse complement strand
GAACGCCGATTTATCGGTAATGTGTTGCATACATTACCGATAAATCGGCGTTCTACGAAAGCATTGGCATGTAAAATTCGATAGTAGGGAATTCAAACAGCGAGGAGTCGCTCCACAAGAGGCAGTACAGCTTGATTTGCCTGTATATTCCATGCTCTATAAGCACGAATGCTCTCGATCTTCTCCTGCATTACTTTCGGGTTGCTGAAGATCGAGTTTAGCAATGGTTTTAGCTTCTCTGATTCCAGACACACCCAACCAAGATTATGCTTTTGAATAAAGCGCAAGTTGGGGGCTTCCTGACCGGGGATGAAGGTAGTTGCGATGAATGGTTTCTCCAACGTGAACGCCTCGGAAATGAAACTGGCTCCCGGTTTGCCCATAATCAGGTCAGAGGCGTCCATATAGGGCGCGATAGCCTCGGTAAATGGGAGTACCGCAAGCCGCTCGATACCTGCGAAGTGTGAAGCCATCGTTGTATTGTTTCCGACTGCAAGAATAATCTGCATGGGAACACCAACCGTGAGTATGTTTTTCACGATGCGGTCTACTCCTGCCGACCCTTTTGCTCCGCCCTGCAAGAAAACGGTAAACATCGACGGATTGAGGCCCAGTGAGGTCAGCGTCTCACTTCTGTTACTGGCAGATACCTCCAAAAACTGGCGGCGCACGGGTCTTCCTGTTGCATACAGGCAAGCAGGTTTCACGCCCTCACGCAATGCCTGATGATAGATTTCGCGTGTTGGAGCAAGGTAGATATCAGCCTGTTTCTCTGTAAACCAGGCCGTATGCACCTCTTCCAAATCGGTTAGCTGGCAGGCAAAAGGAATCTTTGCGTCGAGTTGTTTCATTGCTCGCGTCACCTCGAAGGAGAGCAGGGCATGAGTCGTGACGAGCATATCAGGTTTATGCTTCTCCAGTAAATCCGCTATCGGCCTTTTAACGCCGCCTGTCAGAACGCTGTGTAACACATACGAAAGGGGCCAGTTATTAGTGAAGCGATACTGTACGTCCCAGAACCATAAAAAATGGCGACTCAGCCCCGCATAGTAATTATGCAGAATGTCGGGGTAGGGATCGGCAATGGATACTTCATACTTCGCGCTGAGTGTCTCCTTCAACGATTGCGCGAGGTTCATGTGACCGCCCCCGGTGCGCGTAGTAAGGATAAGCACACGCTGCTTACGCGAGGACGTGATATCAAGTGATTCT
>DAIQNC010000426.1:0-4127 GCA_036788655.1 Ktedonobacteraceae bacterium | reverse complement strand
GAGGACACCACAGCGCACACCGCGACTCATGCATCCCGTCGCTGTCGCCGATCAGAACGTCTCGTCATGGAAATTGCCCGATACCGCCATGCTCAACAATCCCGACGAGGTGAAGTTGCAGATGCTCGGCGACGATACCGCGACCCTTGCACGCACCATTCAGGAGACACTGCGTAGTTTCCGCGTCGATGCCGAGGTCAAGCAAGAGGATATCAGCATCGGTCCCACCGTCATCCGCTTTGGCATTCGTCCCACAGGAAAACCGGAGATGAAGCCGGACGAGAAGACAGGCAAGCCCGTTCCCGTGCGTGACGCGGCAGGAAATATCATCTATGAGACGCGCACTCGCGTGAGCCGCATTATGGCACTGCAAAACGACCTTGCCCTTGTGCTAGAAGCCAAGACGATTCGTATGGAAGCACCTGTGCCGGGTCGTCCCTACGTCGGCGTTGAAATTCCAAACAAGAATAGCCGTCTCGTCACGCTGCGCGAAGTGTTGGAGAGCAAAGAGTATCAGGGCGCGAAGGCAAAATCGAAGCTTACCGTTGCCCTCGGCAAAGATGTTGCCGGAGCAGTGCGCGTCGGCGATTTAGCGAAGATGCCGCACTTACTTATTGCTGGCGCAACAGGTGCAGGTAAATCCGTTATGATTAACGCGATTATCGCCAGCTTTATCACACAGGCTACACCCGATGATGTGCGAATGCTGATGGTAGACCCCAAGATGGTTGAATTGAGCATGTACAACGGCATACCGCATCTGCTCTCGCCTGTCGTGACCGAAGTGGAGAAAGTTGTCTCGCTCCTCAAAAACGGCATCACCGAGATGGAGCGACGCTATCGCCTCTTCTCTCAACTCGGTGTTCGCAACCTCGATGGATACCGCAAGATGCGAGCGGAGAAGATGGCACGTGGCGATATGTCGCTGCAAAATCTACCTGCTATCGTCATCATCATCGACGAGTTGGCAGACCTGATGATGGCTGCACCGGAAGAGGTCGAAGGCATGATATGTCGCCTCGCACAACTCGCCCGTGCCACAGGTATTCACCTCGTCGTAGCCACACAACGCCCATCCGTCGATGTCATCACGGGCCTCATCAAGGCCAACATTCCAACTCGTATCTCCTTCATGGTCAGTTCCGCCGTAGACTCGCGCACAATTATCGACATGGGCGGTGCGGAACGCCTGCTTGGACGCGGCGACATGCTCTACCTACCAGCAGACGCAGGACGCCCAGAGCGTGTGCAGGGCTGCTTCCTCACCGACGAAGAGGCCGAGCATCTCGTACAGTTCTGGCGTCAACAGGCGGCAGAACGCGCCATTGCGAATGACCCCAATGCCGATGTGTCAGCAGTGCAATCCGTCGTCGAGCCGGGCTGGGAACTCAAAGAGCAAGAAGGCGATGATGACGAACTCGATGATGATCTGCTCGACAAGGCCGAAGAGGTGGTACGCGAATACGGCAAAGCCTCAATCTCGCTACTGCAACGCCGCTTGAAAATTGGCTATTCACGTGCCGCTCGCCTCATCGACCTGTTAGAGGAGCAAGGCATCATCGGCCCCTCAGAAGCCGGTGGACGCGGACGCGAAATCCTCGATGGTGGCAATGGACATGGCAGCGGCTTCGGCGAGAGCCACACAATGGCTGACGAAGTAGAAGATATTATGGCAGAAGAAAAGGCCCGTAACGACTTCCTCAAGAAACAGGCCGAACAAGGAAAAATGCCACCTGATGACATCTCGTGAAAATGTACATAGGTACGCAGGGTGTGATAAATCAGACCCCTACACGCTGGTGGCAGGGGTCTGATTTATCACACCCTGCGTACCCACCCATCATTCCGTCTTTAAGGATGCATTTACAATGGCAAAGTGAACCAGAATGTTGCCCCCTCACCTTGTTTGCTTGTTACGCCGACATGCCCACCGTGTTGCTCAATGAGGGCGCGACAGATATGCAAACCTAGTCCTAAACCGGGGGGCGCACCGTGTTGTGGCGCAACGTCGGGTGCGCGATAAAATCGCTCCCATATACGCGCTTGATCCAGCGGTGATAGTCCTGGCCCTTTGTCTATGACTGAGACACATACCTCACCTGCTTGTTCCTCAATCGTCAATGCAACGTTGATGGGCTGCGCTTCTGGCGAATATTTCAGTGCGTTCGTCAGATAATTGGTAAGCACCTGACTGATACGGTCGGCATCCACGACAAGGTCGATACGCTCAACACCTGGAAGTTGCAGCGTAATCGTGCGTTGAGGCACATTGAGTTGCTGATCCTCGACAACTTGCTTCACCAGTGCCACCAGTTCACAGGGAGCGGGATGCAGTTCGAGACGATTCGACTGGACACGGGTGCTATCGAGTAAGTCACCAACAATGCGATTTTGCATCATCACCTGTTGCTCCGCACGTTCTAATAAATCCTGAACAGTGGTCAAATTGCTAATAAGAGCGGCATTTGTAGGTGATGTAGGTGATGTAGGTGATGGGGGCGACGAGGTATCTACTGTCGGGGTACTTGTAGTGATTTCGGGAAGTGGTTGTGTTGTTTGCTGAAGTAGGGTGCGAAGCCGCCACTGTGCAAGTTGCAGTAAGCCTCGAATGGTAGTAATGGGGTTGCGTAACTCATGACTGGCGATACTAATAAATTCGTCCATACGCTGCTCAACGCGCTTCTGTTCTGTTATGTCCAGAATAAAGGTCATCGCCATAGGCTTCTCGCTGTCAATGATGACGGCACTCACAAGGGCGGGAAAGCTTGTACCATCCTTGCGTACATACCACTTCTCCCACGGAGTCCCTTTTCCTGTTTCCCTTTTCCAGTGTCATCACCAACCCAGCAGCTCCCAGCAACGTCAGCAGAGCACAAGTACCTGAGACTCACGTATCTCCGCCTCCCGATATTCTGGCGGCGTCAAATCCTGCCAGCGCACACTACCTCCGACAATCTCTTCACGGCTATATCCAATCATGTCGAGAAAGGCATCATTCGCTTCATAAATATGACCTTCCGCATCTCCCACAAACACCCCAAAAATATTTGCCTCTACCAGATGGGCATAGCGACCCTGTGGTAGCATAACTATCTCCTTCATGTCTCCTTGCAATAATCTCATGTATTTACCACACCTGTAGTATATCATATGAGTTAGCATGGTGAAACAGCATCATCCGAATTAGCCATAGAACACTAACAACCATACCCATACCCGGAACGTGTTGTCACTGGCGGAGTTGATAACGTATACTTGTGGCAGTATTTCCACTAGAGAGAAGGGCATGAGAGAATGACTTCCATCCAGGAGACGGCAGGCTTTCACCTGGCACTGGTGTGTCGCGCTCGCCGTAATTTGATTGCCAGCGAGGTTGAGCCGTTTGGGCTCTATGTCGGGCAAGACCTCATCATGGTACAACTGTGGGCCGAGGAAGGACTAACCCAATCACATCTAGCCGAACGTGTAGGGATCGATGTCTCCACGATGACAAAAGCACTCCAACGTTTGGAACGCTCCGGCCTTGTCGAGCGGCGTCAGGATGATAGAGACACACGTGTATGGCGTGTCTTTTTGACGGAACAGGGACGTGCTTTACATCCTATCATTACAGAAGGCTGGAACCAGGCCGAGCAACAGACATTCGCTGGCTTCACGACTGACGAATACACGCTCTTTTGTCACTTTCTGCAACGTATTGAAGAGAATCTCGCTTGAATCTCCGCTTGCTACCCTTGCCTTTATCTTCTTTTTGTGATATACTTGGCTAGCCAACTATATTGGTGAACTCTCCATTTGTGAAATGAAAAAGACAAGATGAGGAGCATTTAAAAATGGAAACGTGGCCTACATTAGCGTTTGAAATGGGCGAGTTTATTCTGCTGTACGATGATGTACGTACCGCATCTTCGCCAGAAGAGACCTTGCTCACCTTCTTCCAGAGTACCTACGAGGCAAGTGCAACCCTGGCAGGTTGGGACCGTGCCGCGTTAGAAGGCAATGTACCGAATCTAGCAAGCATATAACGACAAGAATAGAGCAAAAGGAAGATGTTTTATGGCTGATACAATACAACCTGTCGTCGAAAATAAGGACGAAGGTCATATTCTCCAGTTTAGCCCCACCGA
>DAIQNC010000425.1:0-4136 GCA_036788655.1 Ktedonobacteraceae bacterium | reverse complement strand
GGGGTTTACAAGGAACTATGTTTGATGTCATCGCGTAAGGATGGTGTTCCCTTGCAAATACATCGGGGAACTTTCAGGCCACGAAACAGCCAGCGACACATTCGGAACACCAACATATTTATCTAGCAGGTAAAAAGGGCGTCCTCTTTCCAGTAAATCGACAGAGCCTCGAAATCCTCGATCCAATAAAGCGATTCTTGCATCAGCACTATCCTTTTGCCACCTCTGAATAAACCACTCATACACTTGAAAAGGTGACAAGCGTTGAAGCTCAAGCTGTTGATCTTGTATCACCTCATTAAAGGCATGCGCTTGCAACACAACATTTATGAAGGACGAACATTTGTTGCTCGCCTTCAAATACTCGATCATGAGCTTATGCCAGCTTAGACTACGTGGTTCTTGCCATAACCGTACACCGAGAAGCGCAAGTTGTTGTGTACAAGACAACTGACGCTCTTCGGGACGTAGCCACTTGAGAAAAGATGCTGGAAGCTCCTCATCCAGACGTAGACTACATTGTTGTGCAATATAGCGAGCAACGATATCCGTAGCAGATGCTTCGTCAGCAAACCAGTTGTGTTGCACATCATCCACGTCTTTTTGCTTCTCTATACGTGGTTGAGCATGTAGTTCTCGATAAGCAACGTTCGCAAGTGCGTTAAGCAAAACATTATAGTGCAGAGAAGGATACTCCTCACTAAACAGTTGGCACACTGTCATCATATCAACGTCAGAAATCACCACCTTCTCATCGATAGCCGTTCCCTTGTGAAATATGCTCCAATCACGAACAAATGTCGTTTGCGGCATAGCAATCGGCGGCTCATAGGGTTCTTCGGGTGGGGTACGTAGAGCTTCAATGAGTTCTAATGCATCCTGGCGTTTCAAATTGGGAGCTTCTTGCACAAGATAGTTCCGAAACAGATGCTCACTTTTCTCAGGAAGTCCTTGTTCTCGTGCATCATGCAGTATATGTGCATACGACCTCTCGAAAAAAGGGAGTACGGATGCTGTATGTATGATAAGCTCACATTCTTCAAAGGAAAGAATATTCGCTTTCACAGCACTCTGGCAAGCATAACGAATGTTCACAAGTGCCTCTGTGAGATGAATGTTCCCCATCTCTTCCGAAGAGTGAAGGACAGCGACTTCGTCATCGCCTTCGATCTCGCCCTGCACATATGCCTCGTAAATACGTCCAAAGCCTCGCATCCCGAAGGGAGCCAATTCAGCAGCACGCAATGCTCCCATACTTGCAGCACCCCAGACATGAATGCCGCGTTGCATTAATGCCAGAATTTCTTTATGACGTACAGCTCCCGATTGAAAGTAGAAGCCGTCAATAATAGCTACAAGGTCTCCCGATGCAAGAGGTAGTCGTAGCAGTTCGCCCGATGCCACTGGCGGATAGACATCTACGGCTGGTGCTATTGCGTGAATCTGTTCCGAAGAAAGAGTTGGTCCTGCGAAAACAAGCGTTCGACTCATTTGCGTGTCTCCAAAAAACGAAGCTGTGGGGCTACAACAAATACAACTGGAATATTGAATTCTGGTCTCGTCAAATTGACGACGATAGGAAGGCAAGCTACCGTCGAAAGGAAACGCTGCGTCACTTCAGAAAGGTCTTCTGTTAAGTATGAAAGGTTCATAGATGGAATATCACGGAAATCCGCCTTAGTGCTTTCTTTCTTTAATGGTGCAAACGGCTTTCTACTCTGTATCCTTGCATAGACCTGTTTCCCAATATCATCACGCGCTCCCGAAATCATCGTTAGTCGTGCCTGTGCAGCTTCGGTAATGGCACGACTGAGCGCAACGTCCCTGTCCAGGTGACAACCGTACCCTGGTAGAACAACAGGATAATTAGGAGAGATAATGTGTGCGGAGAAACAGGGAACTCCCATTGGACCTATCGCATACTTGATTTCAAAGTCTGCTCCTCTTTTGCGAAGTTGCTCGATCAGTTGTGTTGAAGCTATACCATCAATGGTCTCAGGATCAATGGCAACCTCTTGTAGCGTTCTCAGTTTTACTCGTGCAAATGTATCACGTTCAATGACTTCATACAGTCCATGAAGGATGGCTTCCTCACATGTATTGCCGCTAGCTAATCCATTTGATGCGAGATCGAATGTTGGCATCACCCATGCATTGCTGGTCGTGAAGTCCAATCGCACATAACGAGCAGGTACAAATGTCTTTTGACCAGAACCTAATAGCGTACCAGGAAACCATTCCAGTCGCAGTCCATCATGAATCATATGATGCTCAGCCAGGTTCAAGTCGTAGATCGAATAGGGCAGAACCGTCGCCATATCTCCAACGGTCGCATCTATTCCTGTAAGTATGGGCTGTTCCGCGTGCCACGTCTCAATCGACTCCATCACGGCAGAAACCTTTGCGAGCAATCGCGTAACGCCCTTACCCTGAGAGGTTGACAGGTTCCGAGAATTCGGTCGAATAGCTTGGAAGACTGGAATTCCAAGATCATCTAGATGTGTAATATCTGCAACACGCGTAATTCCCATCGTTGAGAAGAAAGGCTCTACCCGACTGAATGTTTCTTCAGGTGGGCATACACGATGAGTGCCAATATAGAGTGCTTTCTGAGCTGTGCCTGTCGGCATCGCATCGTGTACGTGCGGTTTTCTGGTATCTCTGGTAGAGGTTTGCATGAATTTAAATGCCTCCTTATTCACGTGTTGTGTGTGAAAGGGTACAGGTCACTGTATATTTTATGCTACTCATACACTTCTTGTGGCTGTTCAGGCATAGGTACTGGCTCTACTTGCACCACTTTCTTTGATAATGCAGAAGATGCATACAGTGCTGAAAGCAGGAAGAGTATTCCTACGCCTACAAAGATCGTGTCTATAGGCCCAAAGGTCATACCCAGGAAGTGCGAATGCAGATTGACAAGCAACACACTGGCGAGAAAGCCGGAAAGCAGAGCGGAGAAAAGAGAGGCCAGTGCAGAGGTTGGGCCAAGCACGGCAAAAACACGTCCAAGCATCGTCTGTGGCGTTTCGTTCATCAAAAGTGGACCGGACGCAACACGTAACGAAGCGAGAAATATACCGAACACGAGAAACAGAATCAGTGCTGGCGCGAAGTACGTGAGGCGTGATATGACCACAAGGCACAGGCCAATGCCCAGTAAGGAGTAGATGAGGAGATGTTCCAGCTTGAGAAACGGAACAATCTTTGAGGCGAGAAAAGCACCGCCAATTGTACCAATGCCTAATGCCGTTGCGATGATGCCAGTAAAAGATGCTGATGTGTGTAAGTTTCCCGTCAGGAAGAACACATAGAGAGCATCGAATGCACCAGCCCCTAACGTAGCAATGAAAGACGTGGTAACAATCGTGCGAACCGTCGTATTGCTGAAAGAAAAATATATTCCTTCCTTGAATTCGCGCCAGAAGCTACTTTGCTCGGAATGGCCTGTGGCCTTCGATGAACTTTGTATAGCCGAGATGGTGAGAAACGAAACGATAAAGGAGAGGGCGTCGAGCAGTAACGCCCACTTAATACCAAAGGTATAAAGTAATGGTGCGGCTAAAGGAGGCCCGACGATAGCGGCAAATGCCTGCATCGTCTGTCCAAGACTTGCAGACTGTGGACGCTGTTCTTTTGACACAATTGTAGCAATCAAACCCATGTATGATGGTGTAAAGAACTGAGCGCAGGTGCTGCTGAGGAACGTCAACACACAGATAACGATGAGTTGCGCTAATTGTGGAAGTCGTCCATGCACTAGAAAAGGAAGAGGAATGACGCCCGTACTTGCAACCAGAAGCAATGTCAGGAATGCTCGAATGATATCCATGCGAATCATCGTCATCTTTGGATTCCAGCGATCAACAAACACTCCTGCCAGAGGGCCAATCAGCAAATTTGGCACCAGGGATGCGGTAAGAACGGCACTTATCGCTAACGGCCCCCAACTTTGACCCGGCGCGATAATCGTGACGATCCATAGGATGATGGTAAATGTCGATAATTGATCACCAAGCAGTGAGATTGCCTGCCCAAAGAATAGAAAGCGGTAGTTGCGATTGATCAACCAGTGAGGCTTGCTCTGTTGCTGCTTTGCCTGTTTTGTTTGACTATCCATTAAGAAACCTTCTTTC
>DAIQNC010000424.1:0-4136 GCA_036788655.1 Ktedonobacteraceae bacterium | reverse complement strand
AGCGCGAGTAATGGTGAACTTTCCGAGGTGACAACTGCAGCTTCACCCGAAGGCACAACACTCACCGTGCGAAACCTGTTCAGTGCCGTACCTGCACGTCTCAAATTTCTCAAAAGCCGCACCACAGAGGTGAGCCACTGTCATCATCTGCTGGAACAGTATGCGCTGGCCTATCCCGAAATTCGTTTCAGCGTCTACAGTGATGGACGCCAGATATTTTCGACGAACGGCGACGGACAATTGTATAGCGTCCTCGTCGCCGTGTATGGTCTGCAAATCGCAGACCAGATGGTTCCCGTTGGCAATATCGGCGGGCAATTTATCACTCCCATTGACAATGTAGAGGGGCGATTTATCGCTCCCGATTCCAATGCAGGTACAATCGTTCCCGACTCCAATACTACAGATGAACACGACGAGATAGAGCAGGTATTGACGCGCCCGATTGTCACAGGCTATACGAGTCGCCCGACGTGCTATAAGAGTACGCGGCAGTACATCTCGTTTTTCGTCAATCGTCGCTGGGTGCTGAGTCGAATGCTCACTGCCGCCGTCGAGGGAGCCTATCATTCGCTGTTACTCGCTGGTCGTCACCCTGTTGCCGTTATCAACATCGAAATCGACCCATCGCTGTTAGATGTCAACGTCCACCCTGCCAAAACCGAGATACGCTTTCTCAAAGAGCGACGAGTCTTTGCCGCCATTCTGCGAGCCGTGCGCGAAGCCCTGCTTGAAGAACCCGAAATTCCACAGTGGCAACCCGTCGCCGAGCCAGAAACGACACCCGATGTTGATGAAACAACATCCGATGATGTAGGAAACCGATTTATCGATTCCACGTTCCAATCCGATAACGCCGAACCCGTTAATGACGCCGAACCTGTCAACGGGCGTAATGAATTACGCCCCTACGAACCTGATAATCCCTGGCTTACTGTGACGGAAGAGGAGATGGGCAGCAAACCACCAACCTCATCACGCCTCTGGCAAAGCCATATTCGCCCATTGAAAAGTGATACGCCATCTCCTGAGACACCGCAACGGCAGGAGCAGCAACCATCTCCTGTTTATATTGAGCAAAATCCGATTGTACAGGAGCCGATTACGCAATCTGCACAACTCGTACAATCTGTACAGGCAATACAATCAGAGCTTGCAGGTGTCATGGGTGAGCGCGTCATGGACACAAAGCGGCGTCTGCCACGATTGCGCGTCATCGGGCAACTGTCGCAGAGCTACATTGTGACTGAGGGCGAGGATGGCATGTATCTGATTGACCAGCACGCTGCCCATGAGCGCATTCTGTTGGAGCGCATGGTGGCAGCGATGAAGGAACGTGCCGCGTTCTCACAATTACTGCTCACTCCTATTGCACTCGTGTTGGCTCCAAATGAGATTGAGGCGTTAGAGGAATATCGTGAGCAATTAGAGAACCTGGGCTTTGCTCTCGACTTCGAGCAAGGCGTTGAGGTACGCGCCGTGCCAACCGTTCTCTCAAAGCGCATGAACGCTCAATCATTGCACGAACTGCTGCTAGAGTTGACGAGCGATGAACAGTTGGGGAGTACAGAGACGTGGGAAGAACGTGCGCTAGCAAATGTGGCGTGTAAGGCGGCAATTAAGGCCAACTATTTTCTGACGGTGAGCGAGATGCGCGAAATGATCGAGCAATTGGAGCAGACGAAGGCTCCCTATAGCTGCTGTCATGGTCGCCCGACGATGGTGCATTTCGGCATGACCGCGTTGGCTCGTGAGTTCGATAGACGTTAATTGTAGAGGCGTAATTCATTGCGCTCGTTACTGTAGAGGCGTAATTCATTGCGCCCGTTAATGAGTAGGGAGAAACATTATGTTTGCCAGTGTGCTGACCTCTGCCGCGAGCTGGCATGAGGAACAACCCCTGCTCACTTATAGTGTGCCACAGGCGATGCAGAATGAGTTGAAAGAAGGTCAACTCGTCGCCATTCCCTATGGCAATAAGCTGGTCGAGGGTATTGTCTGGACTATCTTTGCTGATGCAAGAAATGGTTTGCTCGACGAAGATGTCGAACTGAGGCCGATACAGACCGTTCTCGATCCTGTACCTGCGCTTTTGCCCCATCAACGCGCCCTCGCACAGTGGATGGCGGACTATTATGTCACGCCGCTTGCGTATGCTGCACAGATGATGTTGCCGCCGGGACTGGTGCAACGTTCGCGTGTCGTATTGCACGTCGTCAAGGAGCAGTTGGACGATGTAGAGGCACAGACGCCACGACTTCGCGCCCTGATTGGCCTCTTGCTCTCTGAGGGAGAACTGGATATCGAGCGGCTCAAAGAAATGTTAGGGACAAAACGCGCAAATGAAGTGCTGAAAGAGGCTCTGGCAAGTGGCCTGATTGAGCGCGATGCACAGTTGCATTCTCCGAAGGCAAAAGTGCGTATCAAGAGGATAGTGCGCTTAATTGCACGGGGCGAGATGCTCGACGAATGGATACAGCGCACTGAGCAGCGAGCGCAACAGGATAGCGCACATATTGAACCCGTGCCGATGGCTCCTGATAATGTGCGAAGGCGTCCCGGTGGTTCTAAGCGCACGAAACTCGATCCATGGGCTATTGCACATGATACCGCGAGTACGGCAACGGCAACGTTGACACTTTCTCCACAGGATAAGGAGCGGTTGATAGCGCAACACCAGCTTGCTGCCGTTGAATTGTTGCGCCAGTCGATAGAGTTACGTTCACAATGGACACCCAACGCGCTTTGCAAGGCCAGTAGTCTGACGATGAGCCAGTTGCAACGACTGGTACGCGATGGCATCCTCACGATTGAAGAGGCCGAGGTGCGCCGTGACCCGTTAGAAGGTCGCACCATTCCAGAGAATAATCCCTTAGAACTTACTCCTGACCAATATGTTGCATTACAATCCATTCTTGCACACGGCTATGGCAATGACTCGCGCCCTGTGTTGCTACATGGTGTGACAGGCAGCGGCAAAACCGAGGTGTATTTACAGGCATTGGCAGCGATGATGGCACAGGGGAAACGTGGCATCATGCTTGTACCGGAGATTGCTCTGACGACACAGGCCGTACAGCGTGTTGCAGGTCGTTTCCCTGGTCGCGTCGCCGTAATGCACAGCGAACTTGGAGTGGGTGAGCGATACGACGAGTGGCGACGTATCCGCGCTGGTGAGGTCGATGTGGTCATTGGTTCGCGCTCGGCCCTTTTCGCGCCCGTTCCCGATTTAGGCATTATTATTATTGACGAAGAGCATGAGCCAGCGTACAAGCAGAGTGAGCGTAAGCCTACGTATCATGCACGCGAAACGGCCCTTGCGCTCGGTGAAATCCTTGATATTCCCATTGTGCTTGGCAGTGCCACGCCGTCTGTAGAGAGCTACTATCGTGCTACTGAGAAAAGTTACGCACTTGTCGAGTTACCGGGGCGTATCGGTTTATCACTTCCGCCCGTTGAAGTTGTGGACTTGCGGAGCGAGCTACACGCTGGAAATACAAGCATTATCAGCCGGCGTCTGCAAGAGGAGTTGGAGCGCGTACTGGAGCGTGGACAACAGGCGATACTCTTCCTGAATCGGCGTGGCGCAGCAAGTTGTGTGCTGTGCCGCGATTGTGGCTATGTGGCAATATGCGACCACTGCGATATTCCCCTGACCTATCACGCGACGGAGCACATTCTGCTGTGTCACTACTGTGGACGCCAGAGCAAGGTGCTACAAAGCTGTCCGAGTTGTGGGAGCGTTGGTATACGTTATTTTGGTTTAGGTACGGAAAAAGTGCAGGAGACGATACAACACAGCTTCCCGAATGCGCGAATGTTGCGCTGGGATAGAGATACGGCGCGTAACCGTCGCGCCCATGAGCAGCTACTGGATCGTTTCGCTAACCGTGAGGCCGATATTCTCGTTGGTACACAGATGATTGCGAAGGGACTGGACTTGCCAGGAGTAACGCTCGTGGGTGTCGTCTCCGCCGATATCGCGTTGAACCTGCCCGACTATGCCTCGCCGGAACGCGCCTTCACGCTTCTGACACAGGTTGCCGGACGTGCTGGACGTGGTGCGGACGCCGGACATGTCATCGTGCAGACCTTCAATCCGCAGCATTTTTGCATCGACGCCGCCTCACGCCACG
>DAIQNC010000423.1:0-4150 GCA_036788655.1 Ktedonobacteraceae bacterium | reverse complement strand
ATGAGAACGAGAAGGCCGACCCGACTGAGAGTATGAACACGGCAGAACGCATTCACTGGCAAGTCCTACATCGTCGCAAAGAAGGCATCGAGCCACTTATCGACGCTATCATCGCGGAACGTGCAGAGGAACAGGGCGTCAAGACAAGCGAAGCCGCCGTAAATGTCCTCAATACAGTCTTGCTGCCAGCGATGAAGGATGTCGGCGATAAATTCGGTGCAGGAGAACTTATTCTGCCCTTCGTATTGCAATCGGCAGAGGTAATGAAACGTGCCGTTGCCCACCTTGAAGGCTATCTCGAAAAAGTGGAAGGCTATACGAAAGGCAAAGTTGTCTTAGCTACCGTTTTCGGCGACGTTCACGATATCGGCAAAAACCTTGTCAACACCATCCTGAGCAACAACGGCTATACCGTCTACGACCTGGGCAAACAGGTTCCGCTCAACACGATTATCGACAAGGCTATCGAAGTTAATGCGGACGCTATCGGCCTCTCTGCCCTGCTCGTCAGCACATCGAAGCAGATGCCATTGTGCGTTAAGGAACTACATCGTCGTGGCTTGCACTATCCCGTCATCGTCGGTGGAGCGGCTATCAATCGTTCCTATGGACGACGCATCCTTTTCGTCGATGAACAGACACCAGAAGCAACGCCTGTTCCCTATGATTCGGGCGTCTTTTATGCCCGTGACGCCTTCGAGGGCTTAGAGATCGTCGATAAGCTTACCAGTACACCGGAAACTCACACACAACTCGTAAAGCGTGTGCAATCCGAGGCACTGGTAGAGCGTCAGAAGAAATCGAAACCTGCCGAGGCACAACCTGTTGTACCACAAAGTCAGGAGCGTTCAGCAAGTATCGAAGTGTTGCGCGACCTGCCAACACCGCCCTTCTGGGGGCCACGTGTGCTTGACCGCATCGGACTCGAACAGGTCGCGGAATGCATGGACTTCAAAACACTCTATCGTCTGCACTGGGGCGGAAAATCACATGGAGCCGAGTTCGAGCGTCTCGTCAGCGAAGACTTCGAGCCACGCCTCGAACGCATGATGCGCGAAGCACGGCAACAACGCTACCTGCAACCAAAGGTCATCTACGGCTACTTCCCCTGTCAGTCACAGGGTAACGACATCCTGATTTACGACTATAAGAAATATCAAGAGAGTGGAGAGCGCGTAGAAGTGGCACGTTTTACCTGTCCTCGCCAGTCTGAGCGCGAACGTCTGTGCCTTGCCGACTACTTTGCCCCTGTCGAAAGCGGTAAAGTCGATGTCGTTGCCCTGCAAGTGGTGACGATGGGCGAAAGTGCCAGCGAGTATGTACAACACTTACAGGACGAGGGCAACTATTCCGAAGCCTACTTCGTGCATGGCCTCTCCGTCGAGATGGCGGAAGGACTCGCTGAATACACCAATCGCATTGTGCGCCGCGAACTCGGCCTACCCGAACACGGTGAGCAGGGAAGACGCTATAGCTGGGGCTATCCTGCCATCCCCGAACTAGAAGACCATGAGAAGGTGTTTCAATTGTTGCCCGTGCAGGAAGCTATAGGAGTATCGCTTACCGAGTCGTACCAGCTTGTGCCAGAGCAATCAACGGCTGCGATTGTGGTGCATCATCCACAGGCGTCGTACTTCGCGGTAAGAGAGGCAGCGAGAGTATAATAATTTATAAGTGAAAGGAGATAAGGCTATGGCAAATATTCGACCTGATCTGGTCATTACTAATCCAAATGGCGAGATTATTGCATCTATCGAAATAAAAAATATGACGAATCTTTCACCTCAAGAGGCAACAGAGATACGAAAAGACCTCTTAGAATATGGCTTGCCCAATCAGGCTCCTTACTTTCTACTCCTCTCGCAGGACATTGGTTTCCTATGGAAGAAAACAGGCTCAGATACTTCTGACATGCCCCCAACATATGAGTTCCCGATGAACAATATCATTGAACGGTACTTGAAACGAAAAACAGCACGAAGATTATATGGTAGCGAGCTAGAACTTTTAGTGCTACAATGGCTCCTTAATCTTAGTGATAAGCCACAACAAGAGTTTGAGGAACCAGAAAAGACGCTTGCTAATTCAGGATTTAGCAAGGATATACAGGGTGCTAGCGTCTTATTGGAGCAAACTGCATGATTGTCTATGTAGAAACTAACTTCGTTTTAGAGATTGTACTAGCACAGGAACAACATATTGCGGCGGAAACTATTCTTGCGATGGCAGAAATGCAAAAATTGGAACTAGCTTTTCCAAGCTTCATTATCAGCGAAGTTTACTCAACCATTGTACGCCGTCAAAAGGAAAGAAAGGGATTGCTTAATTCTTTTCAAGAAACTTTAAAGCAGATTAAGCGGTCAGAGCATCTTAAAGACACAGCGTTAAGTATGGAACCGCTTGTCAGCAGACTGCTAGATGCCGAAACTCCTGAAAATGATCTCTTATACAATACCATCCAAAAGATGCTTAGTGTAGGACACTCGATAGAAAGCGATTTGCAAAGTCTGGTAGAGGCTCGGAGCTATCAACTTGACTATGATCTTTTCTTGCCAGACAGCATTATTTATGCCACTATCATCAATGATCTTAAAAAGAGACCAGAGAATGAGGCGAAACGCTTTCTTAGTAAAGACATTAAAGCTTTTTCTGGATCACGTGTAAAGGCCGATTTAAGGCGGTATAAGTGTATATATTTTCCTAACTTTGATAATGCACTGGAAAATATTAAAGCATTGCAAGGCAAAGACAATGTTTCATGAGCAAGAACATATGAATGATATTTTGACACAGGAAGAAGCCTTAGAGAAGCATTGGCAAGCTCTTTTCAATGATCCCAGGTCTGATACCGCTCTTGCCAGAATGGTGGAAGAGGCACTGGCAGAGGATGAAGCCGGAGAAACAGAGGAAATCATTGGAGATAGCTTTCTCTCATAAAATGTAACGAGATACTTTCACGCTTGTAGGCCAGGCTATACTTACCTTCAAAGAAAAAGGACAACGCTCTACGATGTGCCTATTCTTCCAGTAAGAACACCCGAAAAGGAAACATCCACATGGCAAAGAGTTTCATACGCTTTGTCACAATGGATGGTGTTCTTGCCGAGAGCATAGACTTTCATAGATACTGAGCTTTCTTGCTAGCTACCCCTGCATGTAGCTCATATCCTCAATTGTCATAACCCTGCATCGGCATAGATGCAGGATTTTTTATGCCTTTAGACGGTATACAAGCACAGAGACTTGAAGGAGATACAATATGAACAACACTTCTCACTGACTACCGGGAGTGCATCCTTCTCCGAACATTCAGAACAATCCAGACATCTACGAAGTAGAGAATCGTGCCGCCGATCCCGATGGTTTGATTGAGGCAACAATGAAAACTATTGCATCCTGGGACAACAAAATAATGCTTGACCTGGGTGCTGGCACGGGCTTTCATATTGCTCGCTTTCATGAAACTGCCAGACATGTCATCGCGGTTGAGCCTCACGACGCCTCACGCTTACGCGCTATGGCTCGCGTAGCTGCATCAGGGCTTACTCGTACATCGGTGATGGCAGGTTCAGCAGAGCATATTCTTTTGCCCGACCAGTGCATTGACGTCGTACATGTACGCTTTGCCTACTTCTTCGGCCAAGGTTGCGAACCCGGTTTGCGAGAGCTAGCCCGCGTCATTCGCCCCGGTGAAACGGCCTTTATCATAGACAACGACCTGCGTACAGGAACATTTGCCTCATGGATACGGCGCGTTCCGTGGTTCGCGGAAACATCACCCGATGAGGTAGAGCATTTCTGGGCAAATCAAGGCTTTACACTGCATCGTATCGCAAGTGAATGGCGATTTGACAGTAGAGATGACCTCGAAGCCGTTGTGCATATCGAATTCCCTGATGAGCTAACCACACACATTTTGCACGAACATCAAGGAACAACGATAAGTTATCACTATTGTCTCTACTCACGACGGTATTAATGGGTTAAACAAACGCCAAAAACCTCTGTACATAATCGCCCCAATATGGTACACTAGCTTCAACAAACAAGACATACTTATCAAACTTGTTGGAGTGCATTCGTGAACGTTGACTATCGAAAGCAAATCTGTACCTGTCGCTGCATCCATGAAGGCAAGGAGTTCAGCCCT
>DAIQNC010000422.1:0-4150 GCA_036788655.1 Ktedonobacteraceae bacterium | reverse complement strand
CTGACCGTTGCGTGTGATGTCGATTGCTACCGCTTTGCCATCATTTTTCGCGGCCTCGAACAGGGCCATACCAACAGCAAGCGCAGTATCATTCGTAAACGTCTCGAACTGAATATCTTTTTCCTGCTGTAGTAGCTCCTGCAACAATAACTCATGCTCGTTCATGATGTCTCTCCTGTGATTGAGATGCCTGACACCATAGTATCACGTCGCAGGGGTATTCATGATGAACATGGTTGCGTTATGGTGAAGATTTGTGAGCGGGGAAGGGTGTAATGAATTAGACCCGTACACCGTGCTGCTTAATTAAGTATGTTCAAACGATGCACAGTGTACGGGTCTAATTCATTACACCCTTCGCTTCACGCTGTTGCTGTTGTTGCCACATATGCCAGTACACACCCTCTTTCTGCAATAATGCTGAATGTGTGCCGCGTTCGATAACATGCCCATTCTGCAACACCAGGATTTCGTTTGCCATGTCCATTGCGACGAGGCGATGTGTAACCATCAGCGTTGTGCGTCCCTTGCGTAAGACTCGGATGGCTTGCAAGACGTTTTGCTCAGTGATAGCGTCGAGATTGACGGTTGGCTCGTCCAGAATGACGATGGGAGCGTTTTTGAGGAAGGCACGTGCGATGGCGACACGCTGACGTTCGCCGCCACTCAACAACAATCCTTGTTCGCCAACTGGCGTATCGTATCCCTTTGGAAGCGTCTGCACAAATTCGTGTAACTGAGCTTTCTTTGATGCCTCGATCATCTCTTGCTCGCTGGCATCCGAACGTGCAAGCATCAGGTTTCCGCGAATTGTTGTGTTGAAGAGGTGCGTATCTTGCTCGACCACGCTTATCAACTTGTAGAGGTCTTCCTGGCGATAGTCATGTAGCTCACGTCCACCAAGCGTGATGTGTCCCTCGTGATAGTCGAAGAAACGTAGCAACAGGCGTGTCAGCGTCGATTTGCCTGAGCCGCTTGCTCCAACGAGCATGATGCACTGGTCGGGTTTGAGCGTCAAGTTGATATCTTGCAATACATATGGCCCATGCTCTTCATATCGGAAGTTAAGATGTTCAATTGCAATCGTCGTATCCTGTGGAAGTGGAGCGTCCTGTGCTGGTTCGCTCACTGCTGGTTGAGCATCGACAATCTCGAAGAGCCTATCAGCGGCTTTGAGATTGCTGCCGAGTTGCTGAAATGCACCGGAAAGTGGTAGCACGATTTCAAAGCTTGAGAGAGCCGAGAGAACGAGCAGAGCCAGGAAGACACCGTTGAGCTGTCCGCTATGCACAAACGGAATGGCGATGAGGAGCATACACCACGCCGTCAGGTTCATGAAGAAGCTGGTCAAGCCGTTTTGTATACCACTGATGAATGCCATTGCCATTTGCATACCGTTGAGCTTGTTCGTCAATGCTTGGACGCGCTCCGCCTGTTGTTGCTCCTGCCCGAAGGCTACGAGGTCGGCAATGCCTTGAATGCTATCGACAAGTTGTACTTGCAGGTCTGCGCGTGTCGTAACCATGCGCTGTCCAAGTCGTTGACTTGTCAGGTACGCGAGGAACGGTAGCACAGCACTGGAAAGCAGGAACAGGCCAAGATAGACGAGTCCGAAGAGATAGCCGAACGCGCCCAGGAAAAGCCACATGAAGAGCGCAACCAGCGCAGCAATGAGCGGGGGAGCCAGGACACGAATATAGAAATTTTGTAGTGTGTCGATGTCTGAGACCGCTCTACGCAATACGTCGCCACTTCGTAACTCCTGTTGTGTGCCATTTCTCAATGTCAGCAGACGTGCAGGAGCAAGTGGAACGAGTGCCTTGAAAAACCAGACGCGCATATCAGCGAGCAGACGGAATGCCGCTGTGTGCGAGGCGAGGCGTTCCAGGTAGCGGAAGATACCACGTGCGATACCAAAGAAACGCACGCCCACAATCGCAATTGCTAGTGCCGCTTCCCCCGTATGTAACGCGGCCTCTGAAATCAGGTAGGCCGAGGTCGCGGCAAGGCCGATACCGCATAGCACAGTAGCCATACCAATCAAAGCCGAAAGTGCCATCCATTTGCGTACAGGCCATGCCAGCGTCAGTAAGCGACGAAATGTACTCATAGCAACACCCCTTTCCCCTCGTATGCCTGAACCATATTGCGATATAACGTGGATTGTTGCATCAAATCTTGATGTGTGCCTTGTGCGGCGACTTGTCCATTCTGCAACACGATAATCTTGTCCGCGTCCTCAATAGTGTTGAGACGATGCGCGATAACAATGAATATGTGATCTTTCATGACGTGTCTGATATTTCGCAATACCTGCTCTTCGCTTTCACTATCGAGCGTCGAAGTTGCTTCGTCCAGCACAACAACGGGAGCGTTTTTCAGGAAGACACGTGCGAGGCTCAGGCGTTGTATCTGTCCGCCACTCAGACGTGCCCCACGCTCACCTATCATCGTCTCGTATCCCTGTGGCAGCGACATAATAAAACCGTGAATATCCGCAGCCAGTGCCGCCTCGATGACTTCTTGCATCGAAGCATTTGCGCGTCCGAGCCGAATATTCTCTGCGACGGTAGCATTGAATACATAGGGATTTTGCGGTTGCCACGCGACGTGTTGACGCCACTCTTGAGCCGTTACATTCTGAATAGGACGACCATCGACGGTAATCTCGCCGCCCGTTGGCTTCATGAAGCGTAGGAGCAAGTTTGCAATCGTCGTCTTTCCTGCGCCACTCGCACCAACAAGAGCGACCATCTGTCCCCGTTGTGCATCGAATGAGACACCTTTCAATGCTACTTTGCCTGTTTGCGTATCGTCAGTAGAAGGGTAGGTGTAGCTTACATTGTGAAAGGCAAGTGTGTTCTGTATAGTTATAGCAGCGTTGTTACTTGTTGATGTTATCGGTGTCTTCGTTGATGTTATCGACGTTTCGAGAATGTCGAAGATGCGTCCTGCACTGGCGGCACTGTTGATGCTGGCATGGAATTGTGTACCGAGCGAGCGAAGTGGTAGGAAAAACTCCGGTGCGAGTAGCAGTATGAAGAATGCTGGCTCGAAGGGCATGGAGCCGTAGAGCAGACGCAGACCAATTTCCACTGCGACAATCGCGGTACTGAGCGTGGCTCCTGTCTCCATCACGAACGAAGAGAGAAAGGCGACTTTCAGCACGTTCAGCGTAATTTCGCTGTAGCGTTCACTCACGCGACGAATCGTCTCTTCCTGAAGCGTAATGCGCCCGAAGAGTTTCAGTGTGGTTAGACCTTGCAACACATCAAGAAAATGTGCGCTCAACAGGCTTACCACCTGCCAGCGTCTCTTCGTCATCGCGTTTGCCTGTATGCCAATCAATATCATGAATAGGGGCAGAATAGGCCACGTGACGAGTAGAACGATACCCGATATTAGGTCGAAGCGAAAGACAACGATGAGTACCACTGTCGGGATTATCAGCGTTGCGGCAACCTGCGGAAAGAACTGAATAAAGTAGGCATCGAGCGACTCAACGCCATCCGCCGTTGTATTTACGATCTCGCCACTGCGCTCGCCCCTCGTATAAAGCGGTCCAAGCGCGAACAGGTGCGAAAACAGACGCGAACGAAGGTTGCTCTTGACACTACAGGACACGGCATTTGTGATAACGTCGCCACCCATGAGTACAATTGCACGTATCGCTAAGACAGCAAGTAAAATGAATAAAGCTGCTTGCAGGCTCACCAACGTTTGCTTTAGCAAGAAGGCCCCATTAACGATGTGTGCAATAAGATATGCCTGTACAATGATACAACCTACCGTTAAAAAGCCAAGAATCCCCACCGCTGCAACATAAAGATACATTGTTTTTACATATTGCAGAAGACGTTTATTGATACTCATAACTGTTGTCCTTAAATGGGACATAATGAATGAAATGTATGTATGTATCACGCACACTCGTCCATGTGTGGTACAAGCGTGTAACCGTATCGGTAATAACGGACGTTAGTGGAGTGGGAAGGGTGTAATGAATTATACCCGTACATTTCAGCATACGTCCACGATTTCAGGTATTATTCCGTTCCCATTCCTCAACATTGTATAAGCACTGCAATGTACGGGTATAATTCATTACACCCTTCCCACTCTACTAACGTCTACCGAACGCGAGCATGTA
>DAIQNC010000421.1:3697-4156 GCA_036788655.1 Ktedonobacteraceae bacterium | reverse complement strand
CACTTCCGCTCACCACCTGTCGCACCGGATAAGGAAGATGGTATATGAACACTCGCAACCGCCTTTACTCATACACTCTCGCAGGAGCGATGATTATACATGATACCGCAAAAAGCACTACGCCCTTTTCCGTCAAGAAACCGCATACTACTACCCTTACGGCTTTTTCTCGCCATCACCTTCATATATGCCGGTATTCAGAAGATTACCGATCCCCAATTCTTCGATCCGAAAGCCATTGGTTATATTGGGAAGCAACTTGCACGATTTTCCGTCGGCTCACCCATCGGGGGATTGATGGTACATTTCGTTTCACATGCAGCACTCGTCGGTGTCGCCATCATTTTAGGAGAGATTGCGATTGGTCTGGGAACACTCTTCGGATTTCTCTTCCGACCTGCCGCTTTTTTCGGCCTAATTTTGAGTCTCATCTTCTTCCTGAGTGCGTCCTGGCACACC
>DAIQNC010000421.1:0-3687 GCA_036788655.1 Ktedonobacteraceae bacterium | reverse complement strand
ACTTCTACGGCGCAGATATCGTCTTCATCTTTGCCTGGATAACGCTGATACTCAACGGCCCGCTTCATTCTGGCTATCCGACGCTCGATGAATACGTCATAGAACCGCTTGTAGCACATATCCCTGTACAAACGCAACGACAGGTTGCCCCTATTTTTGCCCTCGTTCTTGGTATCAACATCGTGAGCAATCCCGACGATATCACAGCAATGTCCACCATGCCACAATATGCAATTCAGCAGGGAGCGCAGGGACGATATCAACAAGGGCAACAAATGCGTGTGCATAACCAGCATCAGCGCAAGCAGAGCCAGACAGCCCGAACACGTGAGAACAGGCGTAACTTCTTGCTTGGTGCGTTCTCAGGAGCAATCGGCGGCCTTGCCATATTCGGCTTTGCGGCACTCCTCTTCAAGGATAGTCAGCTTGCAACGACAGGGAGTACAACAGGTGGGACAACTGCACCAGCAAGTGGCACAACTACCAGCTCCGGTAATGTCATCGCTCAGGTAAGTGCCGTGCCTACGAATAGCGCAGCGACCTTCACCATTCCCTCGAATGGCGATCCCGGCGTTCTTGTTCATCTAAACAACGGGCAGTTCGTCGCCTACGACGCCACCTGTACACATGCAGGATGTCCCGTTTCCTATGATCCGACATCGCAACTTCTGCAATGTCCCTGTCATGGAGCCGCCTTCGACCCAGCCAAAAACGCAGAAGTCGTCAATCCACCAGCATCAACACCACTCACCTCCGTACAAATCAAGGTCGATTCAGCAACGGGCGCAATCACAATTGTCTAAGCCTATCTATACTTTGCCGCTAATGAACTTTTATAGATGAATTCCGTAGCTGTGTAGGGACAGATTCATCACGTCCGTCTGACCCGAAGACTCTCAACACACGGATGTGATAAATCACCGTACTACAAAAAGAATAATGGAGTAACATGCATGAGTAAATTCACAGACAGCGAACTCAAGTACATTCAAGGGCAGAATATCGGTCGAATGGCAACCGTCTCGTCAAAAGGAATGCCCCATATCGTGCCAGTCAGCTATCGCTATAATCCTCAGCACGATAGCCTCGACATTTATGGCATAAAAATGAAGGGATCGCTCAAATACGAGCAAATTGTGAAGAATAATCAAGTGGCATTCGTGATTGATGATATTTCTCAACCAATGCAGGGACGAGGAGTCGAGCTTCGTGGTAACGCTCAGATTGTACCCCTTACAGATGAGGAGTTACCCCCTTTTCCAAACATCGCCCACGAATTAATTCGTATCATCCCAATAAAAATTCTCTCCTGGGGATTGACGGGAGACCGAACGATACGAAGCAGCCGAAACGTGTGAAACGGATTTCATAGGGTCATCATTCATGACGTCCTCGCGTCGCCTGACCACGAATATCAGGATGATGCGAGGACGTCATGAATGATGACCCTATGAATGTTGTTTTGTTATACAGCCGCTCCTGCATATTCGCGCACGATGTCGTTGAACTTCGCTGGCTGCTCGTCCTGCAACTGATAGCTGGCACGATCAACGATGCGAACGTCGAGATTGGAATTGACACGCTTGAACGCCTGAGATACCTCTGTAACGCTCTGTGGCTGGAAGGTCTCGCGGCCTAGCACGACGGTAACAGGCATCTTGAGTCGTGCCAGTTCCTCATGTACATCAAGGTTGAGGCTATGACTGATATACGAGGCCGCAGCATAGCGACTGTTCGACTGGTGTGCGCTAGTATAGACGTACTCGACCAGTTCATCGCTGATAAGGCCGGGATTGTGATAGCCTTGATTGTCGTAGTAGCCATTGATGGCCTGACGTGAGGTCAAAACATTATAGACAAACTGCCCGATAACTGGTAAGCGCAGCACACCCTTCCAGAGCGCGTTCACAGGACTCGCATTTGGTTCCTGCAACATGCTTGTCGGTGGTGAAACCAGCACGATGCGCTCGAACAACTGTGGTTTGCGGTAGGCATTAGCTACCACATACGCGCCCGTCACTCCGTGTGCGACTACAATAGTCGGCTTGTTAATGACTTCACGAATAAAATCACCGATGAGGTCAATATACGTCTCAACGGTATAGTCAACCGCCGGGCGGTCAGAGAGTCCAAAGCCGAGCAGGTCGAGAACATAAACGCGATAATTTTGTGCAAGCGTATCAACATTTTTACGCCATTCATACGATGATGCACCGGGGCCAAAACCATGAATGAGCAGTAAAGGTTTGGCATCACGTGCGCCCTTCACCTCATAGAACATATCGCCATTTTTCCAGGGATAGCGACGCTCCTCACCGCGCAACACGGTATCGAGTTCGCCCGCCGTCGTCTCCGTCACCTTGTTATAAATAGCCAGTGCGCCCAACGCTCCACCAATAACCGCGCTGGTCGTCAATAATTTTCTTGCAAATGCCATTATTGTATTCATCCTTTCTTCAATAAACATAATTTGTAGGGGCATGATTTATCACTGCCACATCATGAAAGATTTCGTTCGTACAATGCTATTTCCGCTCGCTACTATAGCATGTGTCAATGAGAAGTGCAAACAAACACGTAAAGGTACTTCCCTCTTCAATCGCACGGGCAGGCACAAGGCACAGCCCCTACCATACACGACACATTCCACAACTGTCGCAAGCTTCTCGTGTATGGTAGGGGCTGTGCCTTGTGCCTGCCCGTGCGCCCTCTATATCTCTCCATTTGCATTTTCTGATACAATTGTTGTCAGAACTGATTTTCCGATACTGTCTATTTCTTTCAACAAGGACATTTCAATAATGCAACATTTTTCTTCCTACATTACACTTTCCGACGAAGTACAAACGGCACTACACGAACAACAACCCGTTGTCGCCCTCGAATCCACAGTTATCGCGCATGGCTTACCGTATCCCGATAATGTCACTGTTGCACGAGACATGGAACGTACCATCCGCGAAGAGGGAGCCATACCTGCAACAATTGGTCTCCATGATGGCACAATCAAAATTGGCCTCTCGCAAAGTGAAGTTGAACGTCTGGGAACGGCGCATGATGTGCAGAAAGTAAGCCGCCGCGATCTCGCAGTGACGCTGGCAACACGCCGCTTAGGAGCAACGACAGTCGCAGGAACCATGCTCTGCGCCAGCATGGTCGGCATTCGTTTCTTTGCCACAGGTGGCATCGGGGGCGTACATCGCGGAGCAGAGACGAGCATGGATATCTCCGCCGACTTGACCGAGTTGAGCCGTAGCCCCGTGCTTGTCACCTGCGCCGGAGCAAAATCCATTCTCGACATCGACCTGACACTTGAATATCTGGAGACACAGGGCGTTCCTGTCATCGGTTGGCAAAGCGACGACTTTCCAGCCTTCTATGTGTACTCCAGTGGACGCCCCGTCTCACACCGCGTCGATGATGTTGCCACGCTAGCTGCAATTGCACATACACAATGGGAGTGTGGACTACACGGACTCATCGTCGGCTGTCCCATTCCTGAAGCATATGCGATGGATGCCGCCCCACTCGAAGCCGCAACCGAAGCCGCTCTGCGCCTCGCACACGAACAGGGCATTCGTGGCTCCGCTACCACACCCTTTGTACTGTCACAGGTAGCAAAGACGACGGCAGGTGAAAGCGTCGAAGCCAATAAAGCTCTCTTGCTCAACAATGCGATGTGGGCAG
>DAIQNC010000420.1:0-4165 GCA_036788655.1 Ktedonobacteraceae bacterium | reverse complement strand
GAGCCGAGGTAGGGACCGATTCATCACGTCCGAACGTGGGATAGCTGATATTGTTCGGACGTGATGAATCGGTCCCTACCTCGGCTCGTGCTTTCATCAAATCACTATTGGAAAACTAATAGCTCCTTATTAGAGGAAGTAATGCAATTTCAGCAGTCAAATTGGAAAGTTCTTCGGCACATGCAAAGTGGCTGTATGGTCAATGGCTAGTTGAGGAGGCACGACGCTATCATGTGCCTGTTGTGGCTTCACATCCGTGGGAAACGCTTGTTGAGCGAATTGAAGATGCTATTACTTCACACTAAAGAGTGCGTAATAGCCGAATGACCTCTTCTGCTTCTGATAATGCTGCCCTTGCTACACCGCGTACATCCCGATAGAATACGTTCTCGTAATCGGCGATGTTGCGTGTTGAGCGCAGATGATGCAATAAATGTCCAATAGTGCGGCGTATCGACTCGTCGCTGTTCTCGAAGTTATCGACCACAAACCAGTGGACGTTTGTGCCGTATGGAATATCGACGTTCTCAATCTCGACAAGATGTGCGCGAGCCTGTCCAAACGCAGCATAGTAAGCGCGGCTGATTGCCGAACGCAGGTCTGCCTCTTGAATTGCCGAGGTTGAAGCTGTGCTTGTGAGTTCCTGTGCAAGTGTGAGGTACTCTGACCAGTGAAAACTCATAAACACTCCAATCCAACGGCAATTTTGCCGTGTGTTGCTCGCACTGCCTGACCCCACACGCTCTGATAAAAGGCGGTGAGACGTTGTATGGCCTCACTCGGTTCCAGGCTCGTTGAGATGAAGGCTGCGATTTCCTGACAATCATCGACTGATTCACCTTGCATGTAAGGTGCTTCAGGATTAGTGACGGCATGAAGAAATATGTGTACATCAGGAAATGCTGCTGCAATATCTGGATAGACATGGAGCAAGAGAAAAACGAGCGATGGCTCGCCTCTCAAAATACGCTGAACCTGTTCATCATCACAGAGTGTGTAGTGTTGTTCGAGCGATTGCAATCGGGCTTCAAATGATGAGTTATCGTTTTCACTGGTACTCATTAAGAATGACTTTCCTGAATGCTGTGCGACTATCTGTCCTGGGTGAGACTGTACGTGCGTGGTGCGAATTTGGCAGTGTTGAGCTTCTGATAACATCTGGGCAGTACACGATCATGATCGTCTTCGAGATTGAGCAAGCCACACCGTCCGTCCACCAGCAGTAGAATCTTCGACAGTATGGGCTACCACATCGAAGCCCCATTGATCAAGCAACATCTGGTATTCCGCTGAATCAAGGCTGGCGTGGTAGAGCAGTTCTCCTCGATACTCGCCCATCGCCTCACCGTACTTTGTGCCTGTGTTGAACATCAGGTAAGCGGATGGGGCGGCGTGGTCTGCGAACACCTTGAACATATTCCTCTGATCGTCATGGGGAAGAAAGAAAAAGCTATCCCACCCAAGAATTCCGTCAAATTGCCGACCAAACGCGACTGCTCGCATATCTGATACAACCCACTCCTGATCCGGGAAACGCTCGCGGCAAAGCGCAATGAGCGTCGGAGAGGTATCAACGCCAGTGACACGAAGTCCATGCTGCACAAGATGGTGAGCGACAGGCATTGCTGACCCACACCCCAGGTCGAGGACGGTCGCACCTTCTGTCAGGCATGTGGCAAAACGATCATGCCAACCCCTGTCATTCCAATTTGTTCTGTTGCGATCTGCATCCCATTCATGTGCATATCGCTCATAGATTGCAGGGATTTGTTCGGCCAGATGATGTATCATAGTCGATATGATAAGCGTTCGCCCATCAGCCTGTCAAGTTCTCCTGCTAGAGAGGGCGGCATCAGTTCGATAGAAAATGAATGCATAACGACATTGTAGCGCAAGTGATACATCACTGTCCTACAATGCCGTTTCCCTTCTATCCTATAGTAGGTGTACGCCAGTAAAGACGGTTGTTGAATGTGTCTCTCTCGCTATTGGCGGTACTCGAGACCAGTCCCACCTGTTGAAGTTTGGTGATGGCACTGTAAATCTGGGATAGATGAATGGGAAAGTTCCGATGTTCCTTCCTGTAGATGTCGGGGTGATATCCTCCATTGCTCATGCTGATAACTCGTTGTACATCGGCAAGCGTCATTGCTTTAGTAGCATCAAAGGGAAGTGTCTGTAGCACGAGGTTAGCTAAACCCTGTTTCGAGAGGCGTTGCTTCTCGCGTTCGAGCGTCTCCGCAGAGGCATTTTTAGCCCACGATTGGCCCTCGAAAAATATCTCGAACTTGCACATAGGCGCACCTTGTTTCATGCATTGCAGTTGGCGCGTATGTGCGCGTTCTCCAAAACGTTCTGCCGCACCGTGAATGGCCCCATCGAGCAGTGTGCAGAGTTGGCGGTGACTATCATACGTCAGCACCATATGATTGTGTTCGTTCGAGAGTACCTCATAGGAGAAGAGCGGTGGAGTGATACCATCGGGAGTACGACGCATCTGTGCGTGTGCATCTCGCATGAGTAACAGCAAGTCATAGCCGCTCCATGCCTGTGAAAGAAGATATCCACAGAGATGCTCAACGAGACCATTGATGATAAAGTAGCGTCCAAACTCAAATAGAATACGCTCGACAGGCATTCTTGTGATTTCACAGGCTGTCGATACACCTTTCAACAGCAGTTCATCAGGATAAATGCGTGTTGCGAGCGGTACATTGCCGGGAGACTCTCCGACCATCTGGCGATAGTTTTCCAGCATATTTGGCCCGAAGCGTTCATCAAGATACTTTTCCCAGAAAACAAAAATAAGACCCTTCATCAAGCATCCTTTCTACATAACTAACCACAGGAAAGGATTATACCCCTAAGAGGGTCAAAAAGCTATTAAAATTGTATATATTTCTTACTGAAGAACATAAAAATACCAGAAAACTAATTCAGGCGTTTTATGCATGAGATAGCTTTCTGGTACTTTTATGCTTGCTTGCTTCTGTAACAAGTGGTGTTTAATCCATGCCTACAGGTTCCGATGATTGAGAACTGGTGCTTTCTTGCTTTGTTTCACTCCCTTTTGCCGTCTGCTCATGAATGTAGCGTTTGCCGCGCATAAGTGAGGCAAATGCTGCTACCAGACACATTGCGGCAGAGAGGTAGAAGACACTATGCAAACTGACAATGAACGGCGACGAGATGAGATTCGGAAAGAAGCTGTGACCGAGCAGATTAGCCTGATCACTTGCTGAAATTGCATGAAGCACATTTGGTGGTAACAGCGTCTGCATTGGATTATAGCCCAGGAAGGCTGCGAAGAGTGCCGAGGTGGGCGGTAGATGGGCAATGTGGTTTGCTGTAGCCGATGGCACACCAGCCTTCGTCAATCCGCTGAACAGTGTCGTTGGCAGAGTAGCAGCCAGCCCAGCCGTGATAATGCTGAAAAAGACGCCGATACTCACTAGAGAACCGGAGTTTTGGAACGTCGCTCGCATACCGGAAGCCGCGCCTCGCTGCTCTGCCGGTACGCTGCTCATGACCGATGAGGTATTGGGCGAGGAGAACATTCCCTGTCCCAGGCCGAGCATGAATAGGATAATCGCAAACCAGATATACTGGAAATTGACAGGGAGTATCGTTAATAGCACAAAGCCAACGACCTGAATGAGCATTCCAGCGGTTGAGAAGACACGTGCGCCAAAACGGTCAGAGAGCCAGCCGCTCACAGGTCCCATCACGATAAAACCCACCAGCATCGGTATAAGGTAAATGCCAGCCCAGAGCGGTGTCACGTCATAATCATAGCCGTGCAGAGGGAGCCAGATACCTTGCAGCCAGATGATAAGCATGAACTGCAAACCACCACGTGCGATACTCGCCAGAAAACTGCTCGCATTACCAGCCGCGAACGCACGAATGCGGAAGAGATCAAGGCGGAACATCGGGTCATCGACATGCAACTCAATCCAGATGAAGGCCGCCAGTAGTACCACACCAATCGTCAGTGCTGCGATAACGAGTGGGTTGCCCCAGCCAGTCGGTGAACTGCCATACGGCTCGATGCCATAGGTGATGCCGAGCAGCAGAATAGTCGCACCAACTGCGAACGTGATGTTACCGGGCCAGTCTATCTTCTGGTGTTCACGAATGGTCGCGGTTTCACGTAACATCAGGT
>DAIQNC010000419.1:0-4177 GCA_036788655.1 Ktedonobacteraceae bacterium | reverse complement strand
GTTGATAGTGACTCTTTCAAAAGTAGCAAAAGATTTTGGTGGCAATCTCATACTTCATGATGTCGATATGGAGATACAGGACGGTGAGCGCATTGGCCTCGTTGGGGAGAATGGTAGTGGCAAATCCACGCTCTTCAAACTCATTACAGGCATAGAGAACCCGACGCAGGGGACTATTGCACGACGCCGCAACCTCACGATTGGCTATCTCACGCAGGAGGTAGACCCATCAACACATTCACAAACCATTTTTGAGGCCGTCTCAACCACCTCACCAGAGCTTGTCACGCTTAGTGAGACATTACAACAACTTGAAGCTCAGATGTCCGACGCTGACCTGATGAGCGACCCGGACTCGATGACGCACATTCTTGATGCTTACTCACAGGCTCAGGAACGTTTCGAGTCTCTGGGCGGCTATACCCTCAATAACAAAGTCGAGACCGTCCTGAGTGGACTGGGCTTTCCACCTTCGGCGTATGAGCAACAGGTAGGCTCGTTGAGCGGAGGCGAGAAAAAACTGGTCAATCTGGCACGTATTCTGCTACAAAAGCCCGACCTGTTATTGCTTGACGAGCCTGATAATCACCTCGATATCCAGGCCAAAGCGTGGCTTGAATACTACATTCAAGAGTACCCCGGCACGGTGGTGATTATCTCGCACGACCGTCATCTACTGGATCGCTCAGTCAAGAAAATCTTTGAGGTAGAGGATGGTTCAGTTCTCTCGTATGCAGGAAACTATAGCTTCTATGTGACTGAACGCGAAAACAGACTTTTGAAACAATACGAATTGTACAAGGCACAACGTGAGGAGATTCAACGCCTTGAACGCAGTATGTATCGCTTAAAGGGATGGGCAAAGCTCAACTCCGATTTTGCGACTCGTGCGGAATACATGGCAAAGCGCGTGGAGAAGGCTAAACAGGAAGCCGTCGATAAGCCAATACTGGTGCGAGACCGCATTCGTGTCGATCTGGACGCTGAACGCAGTGGCAAGAAAGTGGTAGAAATCACTGGTTTGAGCAAGTCCATCAATGGATATACGTTGTTCGAGCCGTTCGACCTGACTATCCTGTATGGTGAGCGCATCGGTATTGTGGGGCCAAATGGAAGCGGAAAAACAACTCTACTCAAAACGATGCTTGATCTGCTGCCACCAACGTGTGGCACAGTGAAAATTGGCGCGAGTGTCGTTACTGGCTACTACGCGCAGGAGCAGGAAACGTTGCCCTTTGAGAGTACGCCCTTAGACTTTGTGCGCCGTCTCAAGCAGATGACCGAACCGCAAGCCATCGCATTTCTGCGGACGCTGCTCTTCTCGCTGGATGATATGCACACACCAATTGCGGCATTGAGCGGCGGAGAAAAGAGTCGGTTACAAATTGCACGGTTACGTCTCACGAATGCCAACTTCCTGTTGCTCGATGAGCCGACGAATAACCTGGATATCGCGTCTATCGACGTGCTTGAGAACGCGCTGGAGGAGTTCGAGGGAACTCTTCTCACGGTTTCGCATGATCGCTACTTCCTTGATAAGATTGCGACGAAGATTGTTGCAATCGACTATCGTGGGCATGTGCGCGTCTATCCCGGCAATTTCTCGTATTACGAAGAGCATAAGGGTTAACGTCGCGGTTGCGATAATTGTGGATTGTCTATACGAAAGACACCGAGACTTACGAGGGCGGGCGCAATGTCACGCAGAGCTTGTATAAGCAATTTGTGTGCATTGACCTCGCCTATGAGAGGCGCACAGAAGTATTCGCAGATGGCGATAAGCGCGGCAAAACCTGATAGCAAATCTTCTCGCGGCAGACGGTCTAGCTGCGACTTATCGACGACTTGCAGGTAGCCAGAAGGGTCTACACGTAAGCAGGTAAAGGCGGGAAAGTCGGATGCACAATCGTCGATGATGTCACGTAGCACATCCAGTGCCTCCTGTGGCCCGACAAGGTGAGCAACAGCAAGCGAAACGCGGCGTGTTCCCTCTAGCAATACGCGCCACTCTATCGGTGAGATGAGTTGTTCCGCCTCTGGCTTCGCTATAAGCTCGCTTTCAATGACACGCTTCTTTTCAGGTACATTCGGCATCACCGGCATAACGACAACACCACGCATCCCCAGACGCTGTAGCACCTCATCCAGTATTCGCTCATATTCATGTCCGGTAGTGACAATATCGGTTCCCGTTCCACGATCAAAACGGAGCGAGCCATTATTCCACTCTTGCAGTTCCATTAAAATCTCGCGCATATCACCGCGATTGCCAACGATATGTGCAAGTTTCCCTGTACGAAAGTAGAGGTGAGCGATACTAAGACGATCTTTGTTACGTAATGATAGTCTGCCAGAGGCGTGTGAGCGACGAATAGAGAAAACAATCCCTGCAAAATCTCGAAGAGTTCCTTGCCAGAATGAACCAGATACTTGAGGCACTGTTATCAATCACTTTCTGCGACATGTATATATGTATGCAATCACCCTATAACGTCACGAGAATACCTATACAAATCCCTAATAACGCGCCCACAAATACCTGTACTGGCGTATGACCTATCAACTCGCGTAGTCGTTTCTCAGCAAGTGGCTTCCCCTCGAATAGCTCTTCTATCATTTGATTGAGAATACGCGCCTGGATGCTCACGGCCCGACGTACACCAGCCGCATCATACATAACGATACTTGCTACCACTACAGCGATAGCGAACGAAGCTGAACTAACGCCACTGACACGCCCTGTGGCGGTTGCCAGTCCTGTGACGAGCGCGGAATGCGAGCTTGGCATTCCCCCCGATGAGACCAGACGACTCAAGATAAGACGACGTTGTTGAATAAGATCGATAAATGTTTTGCTTACCTGCGCAACCGCCCACGCCAGAAACGACGCCAGCAGAATGCGGTTATCCAGCAGCGAGTTATGTAGCATGAATACTGTTTCCTACCTCTCCCCTTCCATATCCAGGGGATGTACTTCCAGGTCTCCATTCTCAGCAACAGTCAATTGCTGCACCGATAGCTCCGCCTGCTGAAGCAACGTGTTACAATGTTGCGCTAATTTCATTCCCTTTTGATAATACTGCATGGCACTCTCTAACGGCAACTTTCCATCCTGTAGTGCTACCACAGCCTCTTCTAGCTGCGCGAATGCCTCTTCAAACGAAAGTGTCTCCATATCTCATCCTCCCTCTATTTCTGTAGGGGTCATAATTCATTACACCCTCGCGTTCTTTACGACGATGCGTGGCAGGGTACGAGGGCGTAATGAATTACGCCCCTACAGAGTATCTTTGTGACGAACGGTTACAGGAATATGTCCATCTTGCACTTGAATGGTGAGCATCTCGTCCTCGCTTACCTGCTGCGTACTGCTGACTAACGTTCCGTCGCTGTCACGGTACACAACGGCGTAGCCACGCGCAATGGTGAGCAGTGGACTCAGAGAGTGTAGTTGTAGCGTGATACCACGTAGTCGTTCACGTTGCAACGATAGCTGATGCTGCATATGGCTCTGCAAGCGTTCCATCATATCATCGAGTTGCTGATGACGATCATCAATGAGACGAAGTGGACTGGCACGACGTAAATCTTGCTGTGCCTCGTCGAGGTCTTCACTCAGTTCATAGAGGAACATCGTCATTGTATCGTATAGAGTTTGCTGATAGGAACGAACGGTTGTGCGCCACTCCTCGATATCTGGGACAGCAGCCGTTGCCGCCGCAGTTGGAGTCGAAGCACGATAGTCGGCAACAAAATCCGCGATAGTAAAATCGGTTTCGTGTCCCACACCACTAATAACCGGAATACGCGAACGTGCGATAGCACGTGCTACAATCTCCTCATTGAAAGCCCATAAGTCCTCTATAGAGCCACCGCCGCGTCCAACGATGATAACGTCAGCTTCGCCATGTTCGTTAAGACGATCCAGAGCAGCTGCAATTGAGGCAGGTGCTTCATTACCTTGCACTAACGAAGGCGAGAGGATAACTTGTGCCAGAGGATAACGATGCCGTAGTACACGTAGCATGTCGTGTAGAGCAGCAGCTTTAGGCGAAGTGACAATACCAACAACAGAGGGTTGCGCTGGTAAAGAGCGTTTCCGTTCAGCATCAAAAAGCCCCTCGGCTTCCAGGCGCGATTTGAGTTGCTCGAACCGTTGAAATAATGCGCCCTCGCC
>DAIQNC010000418.1:584-4182 GCA_036788655.1 Ktedonobacteraceae bacterium | reverse complement strand
AAATTTATCGACTACCAACAATGGCAACACGAGCATGAGCAACTGTCGTAGGATGTAATGAATTATGCCCGTACAGAATCGCGTTAGGGCAACGTTTGTGAAGGGGGAAGGGGTGTCATGATGAACCTTGACAAATGAAGTTGGACATTCGAGGATGGCTACCAGGGTGTGATAGAATCACACCATGGTCATCACATCCGCCCATGTTCATCGTCTCAAGACCCGTTCCCCACCAGCGTGTAGGGGTCTGATTCTATCACACCCTGGCAACCACACCACCCATGTCCAGGTTATGTATTCAAGGTTCATCATTTCGTTGTATGATGCAGCGGTAGCGAGAAGTAGAAAGTGCTTCCCTTGCCGGGCGTACTCTCTACCCAGATACGTCCACCCTGGAGCAGAACGAGTTCGTGAGTGATGTAGAGACCGAGACCCAATCCTTCCGGCTGGCTTGTTGAGACGCGATAGAAGCGGTCGAAGATACGCCCTTGCTCCTCCAGGTGGATACCTTTACCTTCATCCTGGACCGCTATGATAACGGCGTTCTGAATAACCGGGTCATTGCCTATCAAAACCGTTATTGGTTTACCTGTGGGACTGTACTTGCTGGCATTGCTCAAAAGGTTCTGTAGCACCTGCTCTACGCGGTGTGTATCTACCGTGCCGATAGCCTCATTTGCCTTGATGTTCACCAGCAGGCGTAGCTCATGTTCATTACGTAGCGACTCAGGTTGCTGCTCAAGAATACGCCGCACCAGGTCGATGATATTCACTCCGTTCTGGAGATGCAACTGAAACACACGCTCACGCAACTGAGTTGCGTCCATCATCTCATTGATAAGCTGATTCATACGTTGTGTCTGTTGATTCAGACGTTCCAATGTCCCCGACCATTGCTCGACAAGGTTTCGAGGGGCGGTCTGTTCGGAATTGTCGGATATCTGTCGTTTCAAGATATGCTGCATTGCCTGAACGTTGCCCTGGATAACAGTGAGAGGAGAGCGTAGTTCATGAGTTGCCATCGAGAGAAATTCATCTTTGAGCGCGTCCAATCGCTCTAGCTCCACACGAGCCTGTACCTGCTCGGTGTTGTCGATTGCCGAGACAAGCACATAACGCACCATGCTCTGATTCTGCATATCGCGGATAGGCGTCAGGCTATAATCCCATATCGTCTCCTGACTTCCGCTGGAAGAGATAAAATGGACTTCGGGTAAGCGGATAAAGCTCTGGCTCTCTCGCACAGTATTCCAGAGCAGGTTTGATTGCTCACGCGGCGTCACAAGCGTTGTCTCGTGCCAGCGATGCTCCTTTGCCTGAGTAGGAGAAAGGTCATGCACACGCTCTATCATAGCAAGGTAGCGAGGGCTTGCAATCACTAACTCCGATGTAGTCGCGTCATACAGCGCGAGAAGTGCGAGTGGTGTATTATCGAAAATGACCTTGAGCCGTTCGCGCTCCTCTTCGGCATCCTGAATACGTTGCTCCGTCTCATCCAATCCATACACGATCACGCCATCGACCTTGCCGTTTACATCATGAGAAGGCATCAATGTATACACAAAATACCGTTCTTGTCGTGTGTTATGTGTGTCATGAGAGAGCATTCGTGATGTGGTACGTACCTCGCCGAACTGCATCACCTCACGTGCAAGACGCATAATCGTTGTACCAACCGATGCCTCACCGAACAGTTCCAGCACGTCTTCCAGTGGCAACCCCTGTACAGTACGTCCGCTCAGGCGTTGCGAATAGCGTGGATTGTATGCATCCACGATGAGGTTACTGCCATGTAGCACAAGGATATAAAAGGGAGCAAGCTCAACCATCTCGGCGAGGCGCACGCGCTCACTCTCCAGAATAGATGCCGTCTCCTGCAATTCGTTGGTTCTGGCACGCAACTCATCGTTGGTCGTCTCTAGCTCCTCATTGGTTGCCTGTAACTCCTCATTGTTGGTCTCTAGCTCCTCGTTGGTTGCCTGTAACTCCTCGTTGGTCGTCTCGAACTCTTCGATACTGGCCTGCAACTCCTCGTGAGTCAGCATCAACTCTTCGTTGGCAACCTGTAGCTCCTCGTTCGCATCCATCAACTCCTTGTTCATATCACTGAGACGCTTGTTCGCGTTGCCCAGTTCGTTCATTAATTGCGACTGCTCCGCCTGTGCCATTTCGATTTGACGCTGCGTCTGCACCTGCTCGGTTACATCGCTGACGCTAATGGCGGCGTACTCTTGCGTAGTATTTTCCAGTTGCATCAAGGCTATCGAGAGGTTGATGAAACGTCCACTTCCTCCGGTCTCAATATCTAGCTCCATTTCCGTGAGCGAGACGACGCTATGCTCGCGGAAAACGGTATCAATGGCGTTGCGTGCTGCTGGATAGGGAATACCATGCACAGCATGAAGAAAGTCCTGGTCGGGGCCGATGTCATGCAGTCCTAGAAGCCGCCGTGCCGTGCCATTCGCGGTGACAATATGATAGGAGCGATCAATGACGACGACGCCAATGGGCAAGAAGCGCAGCAGAAGCTCATTGAAGCGGCGTAACTGTCCCAGTTCAAGTGAGGGTAGAACTGGCTCCTGCTCGCTACGTGGTCTCCCCGTACCACCGTTTGACTGCCTCATAGTGCGCCCTTCCTGTGAAAGCTTGTCTTGATTATACGTTGGCTGCCTCCGTATCGAAGGAATAGCCCCACCAATACATCTGTAGACCTTCCAGTGCTTATTGATCAATTCATAATGCTGCTGTGCCGGACGCACCGTTTCAGCCTTTCCGAGGAAAAGATAGCCTCCATTATTCAAAGAGAAAGCGAACTGGTTCAGCACGTAGTCCTGAAGGTCGGGAGTGAAGTAAATAAGCACGTTGCGGCACATCACCATGTCGATACGCGGAAATGGTGCGCTCCTGCTCAGGTCTTGCTGACCGAAAATAACCATCTGGCGCAATGTTTTCGAGATGCGGTATCCCTGATCGACGCGCTCAAAAAAGCGTTCCCGATACTCCTGAGAAACTCCTTTCAATAAGTTTTCAGAGTAGATGCCACGACGTGCGAAGTTGATAGCCGCCTCATCTAAATCGGTGGCGAAGATTTTTATGCTCCACCCCGTCAACTCGGCTCCCAGCATATCGGCAAGCAACATGGCGAGCGAATATGGCTCCTCACCTGTGGCACAGCCAGCAGCCCAGAAGCGTAGCACACGGTCTCGTGAGCGAGCATTGGTAATCAGAGCAGGGAGTATCTCTTCCTGCAAATAATTGTACGCCTCTTTATCACGAAAAAACTGTGTGACATTGATGAGAAACGCCTTGACCAGTTCGCTGACCTCTTCGGGATACATCTTGAGGTAGTCAGCATACTCACCAATGGTTCGCACATGTGTCACCGTCATGCGACGCCCGATGCGGCGCAGAATCGTCGATGTTTTGTAGGGTCGGAAGTCGATGTTGGACTGATTACTTACCTGTTCGAGAATACCATGTAACACATCCTCGGTTCGCTCTTCCGACGGTGGCGTAGGTACGCCCGTTAACAAATCATAGAGCAATGGGCCTATCTGTTCCACTTTCTCCTCGAAATCAATCACCGTCGGGGGCAACG
>DAIQNC010000418.1:0-574 GCA_036788655.1 Ktedonobacteraceae bacterium | reverse complement strand
GCTAGTGGCATCGACGGATAACGTCCCGCCTGTGGGTCTTGCACAATGACAGTTCCCCCTGCATTCTTCACCTCAACCGCACCAGCCGCCCCATCTGAGCCAGAGCCTGTCAGGATAACAGCGAAGAGATGCTCACCATATACCTGCGCCGCCGTCGTAAGCAAAAGATCGACCGAAGGACGTGGGCGTCTTCCGCGCTCCTCCAATACTTCTACACGGTGATCGTTGATGCTTACGTGATGATTGGAAGGAATAACGTAAATTTTCCCATTTTCAAGTGCCGAGTTTGTAGTGACGCGCTGAATGGGAAGTGTCGAACGACGTTGCAAAATAACATCCAGCGTACTTGGGCGGTTTGGGTCCAGATGTTGAGCCAGCACAATAGGAGCCGGGAAATCCTTAGGCAAACTACTCACGAAAATAGAGAGTGCTTCGACTCCTCCTGCTGATGACCCGACCACAACCAGGTCATACGGCTCAATTTTGTTGCTCTCGTTATTGCTCATCGGGAATCCTATCCAACTTCATAGTATATGTAGGTAGATACAGGGTATAGTCAGGAAATAGAGAAAAT
>DAIQNC010000417.1:1569-4217 GCA_036788655.1 Ktedonobacteraceae bacterium | reverse complement strand
GTTGGGCGAATGATCGAAACTGGTGGGAACCTTCGGCTCAGGAATACAGTCGGCTCAGGCATAATCAGATTAGTCTGGAAATCCTCGCCGCCAAATGGAGAGGCATTGAGATCGGGAAATACCAGACCATTTGTAGGATCGGTGAGTGCTGGTGCATTTCCTGCCTTGTCATGCCATGTTTGAAAATGAGCTGTCTCAGTTGGGCCAATACTCAGCAAGATTCTCAACACTTCTACATTACTCACGCGTTGAGCGAGCGATGGATAGAGGCTCGTGCCACCTTGCTCAATAAATCCAAAGTGGAAACCTGCTGTGTTCGCTATAGCCTGAATGTGATTCGCAGGAGCAAGATCGGCGTCGCTTCGAGGAATTGCGGGAAACTTTCCAGCTTTTAGTCCCGGTATAGCTTGAGCAAAGGAGCCTCCCAGATCGGGATTTTGAGTACGGCTACGATAGCGTGTCCACCAACTGGTGTCTACTGTCAGTTCCATCAAATTGGTGAGCCGTCCAATTTGTTGCGCACCTGTTGCTTTGCTGCTCGGAAGTGTGCGGAACTTATCAAGATTGACTGGCTCTGCACCTTTCGATATGAGATAAGCATTAAGGAATGTGAAGTGGCTCATCTCATCCTCGGTATTGTCATGAATATACTGAGACATATCTCCATCTAGCACTTGCAAAGCCTTGATGTAAGCAGCACTGCCACTTCCGCCTGGCACTTCACTATCCTGAATGCCTCCCAGTTCGTTGTACTGCTGCCACAAATCAGTTTCGATAATTTCGGCTGCCGACAGAAATCTGAGAATTGCCACATCTCCCTGCGTGAGACTGCCGCTTTCTTCTTTAGCAAAGGCCGACACTCCCTGAGTCAGCAACCTTGCGCCGATGACTCCTGCTCCTCCTACCGCAATGCTCTTACGTAAAAAGGAGCGGCGGTTCGTCCAAGCTTTTGAGGATTTCACTTTATCTTCCATGATCGTTCCTTTTATGTCTTTCACCCATGACACATCAATGGTATTACCATCACTTGTATCACTTCATTGAAAGCTTTCACATTTTATTCACGCTTTCATTGGGTGATGTTAACATCTAACCGTTTAGTAATATTTATAGCACGGCCATGCTGTTAATCAATACGATGTAGGGTTACATCCACAGCATGAAAATGTGGAGTTGAATGCACGGTCGACCACAAGGGTATGCCCCTACTAGAGGTGTGATGTTACCGTGCGCTCGTTTATAGTAGGGCATACCCTTGTGGTCGACCGTGCATTCATATACTAATCACGTTCATATGCTAATCACGTTGTGCAAGCGACATTACTGTTTCTGGCTCATCGGATGGGATGGTGTGTTCGGAGAATGAGACATCGGTTCGGCGTCGTGCGTAATGGCAGAGGAGTACAATGGTGAATGTGATGAGGAGTATATTCCGCGTGAGAACGACAGGGTTGAACAGAGGAAGGAATGCTACATTCAGGATATTGTGTGTCTCTCTATAGATATAGGGATATATCCAGGTTGTGAAGGCTCCGATAATGAGCCAGCTAACAAGCCAACGTTTGTCGAGCTTTCCAACGTAAGCCAGAAGTGGAAATACCCAGAGTAGATACTGTGGGCTGAATACTTTACCTGTACAGATAACAACGAGTAGCGTCAATAGCATTGAAACGGGAAGCGTCACTTTTCCACGCCATTGTAGCCAGAAGGTATAGAGTAGACCAATAACCGTTATCAACGTGAGGATTGGCGAAACAACCGAAGAAAGTACACTGATAACATTGAGTGAGCCAAACGTATCAATATAATGTAATCCATAACCGAAGAAGCTTGCGAGCCAGAGGATTGACGATGCTGACGATTCGACTTGAATGGGGCGATTATTGAAATAGCCAAGCGGCCCAAGAGTCCCCTCGACGCTCAACACGAAGGAGAGAAGCGTCAGGACGCCACAAACAAGTATGAAAGTCTCCAGACCACGTAGACTTCGTAGCCATGTGCGCCATGTACCTCGCCACGATCCAAATGTTGCTCTATGTTGTGCAATAAGTAAAGGCGAAACGAAAATAATGGGGTAGAATTTGAGCATCGTTGCCAGTGCCAGCATTGCAAAAGCCCACCTCCACTTACTTCTTTCAGCACAAAGGAGGGCAATCAACGTTAGCATAGCAGGAACCACATCGAAACGTGCTAGCGCAACAGACCAGCCACCTACCACGATAAAAAGCGCGAATGCTATGGCTGCCGCCTGTGACCTGTAAACACGCAAAAGTACATAGGTGGCAATCACGAAAAGATACATTGCTACTGCGAATGCAACCTGATACCAGTGGGCAGAAACAACTAGACCCAGAGAAAAGAGCAAAATAGTGATCAAGGGATATTCATGTGGTAAAGAATGTAGAGGCAAATGTGCCGATTGTGAGGCGACGAATCCAATAAACCACGACGGAACATGATGTGATTGCAATATCGCTATCAATGTCTGATTCGTCATAAATATCGTCTCTGGAAGCGGATGTGATACGAATGCACATTGCAGTTTGTTAACGGGAAGCGTTTTCAATGCTGTGGTTCCATGCCAGAAAGCAACCGCATAACACTCATACTTACCAGCGTCAGTATACCAGGTGAAGAGTTGCCAACTT
>DAIQNC010000417.1:0-1559 GCA_036788655.1 Ktedonobacteraceae bacterium | reverse complement strand
GTACCATAATAGAGGAGAACGCCCGTTACGACAACAATTAGCACGTCCCAGAGGTAGGATTTCTTCAACAAAGAACTATTCATATGCTCCGGCTCTGATAAAGGATATTCCAGCCACGATATTGCGTTGGAGAGAATGTCTTTCAAAAGGAAAGAAGCTTCCTTGCACTGAGAAGACACACCTGAATACGTTTGGTGCGTATATATGGTAACAAGTAGCTAGCATCTATTTATGCTGTTATAACGTGAAGAAAGAGAAGATTCAAAACAGATAGGCCCACAAAACAACGTAGGAGAGTTCAGTATGCATACATTGCTTGACATAAGCACAATAGCAAGTAACAAAATTATTCTCGTAGATTCTATTCCAGACCCATCACAGCCGCTGGAACCATTTCAACCTGCACAACCCATACCACCTGATCCACAGATTGAACCTGATATTCCTCAGCCTTTGCCAGACCCATCACCAATACCAGAACCACAGCCCGATCCTGAAATTCCATCGCCTTCAGAGCCACCAACACAACCTGACCCGGCTCCTGATCCATTGCCACAGATTGAGCCGGATATTCCACAACCTTTCCCTGATAATCCGCCGCTCTCACCACCGACTGGCCCGACAGGGCCGATAGCACTGATAGAGTCACGTCCAATCAGGCACTCACTTATGCCTTGTTTGCTCGTTTGCAACTAGGCTTTTCACATTACAGAGATACTTATGAGATACCTTGTCTACAAGGTATCCCTTTTTTCTTATGATGAAATAAATTCATAGGATGAGCATGTTCAAGATTTTGTATTATCTACGAAATAGTTAAAGGAGTCTTGCGTTATGGGAACGAGGGCAAAGACCTCGTTCCCGGCATGAGTGCAGAGACTACCATTCGCCTGCATTAATGTTATCAATGGCATCACATTATCTGTAGTCCAGCGATTGATTGCGGACGTGTTCCATAGTGTCACACGTACATACGCGAAGAATCGTCGGACTACACATACAAAGGAGTACATTATGAGTACCTTGATTATAGGGGGACTGTTCGTTGTAGCACTCCTCGCACTCGTCGGTCTGGTATTTATACTACGAAGTGAGTCAGGCGCAACGAAATCAGCACAAACAAAACCAGTTAGTCCACAGAGCAGCGCAACAACGCCTGTCACAGCTACCAGCCAATCCGAGACATTGGCACATAGGAATGCGTCAACTTCAGTACCTTCTGCACCTGCAATGCCGACCTCTGCCATTACAGATGAGCCGCGCTTTGCAATGGCGAATGGGCAGTTTCATGAACTCGCTGAGGAACTACATATCCTGCATGAGCAATCACAGGAGATCGAGCATCGCCTCAGCATTCTTTCAGAAATGATCGAGCGTATCGAGCGTTCCCAGGATGCCCATATTGCCGAAGAGTATTCATCGCTGATTGGCAGGCAGACGGCAAACTAGCTCATACGTGTTGTGTTGACACATCTCAACCTATTAATAAAGCATATATGTTGACTAATGACGAAATAATTTGGAAACGCTGTAGGGACAGATTCATCACGTCCGTATGT
>DAIQNC010000416.1:0-4231 GCA_036788655.1 Ktedonobacteraceae bacterium | reverse complement strand
TGAAGATACCATGCAACGTTTTCGCCGTATTCAGCTTCTGCGACATGGCATTGAGCATCTGCTGGCCCTGACTCAGCACAGGTGAGGGCGTAGGTGTTGATTTCGTTTGTGCCTGAGAATTGCCTCCGCTACAAGCAGTGAACAGCACAAGTGCTGTCAGAAGTGCCAGTAGCGAAAATATATTACTCCTGCGTCGCAAGAGGTTCATGAAAAAGCTCCTTTTGTAATGGGATACTGCTATAAGTTCTACGTCTATACCATAGAACATGTTGTGAGGAAAATAATAGAGTATCATGGGAAAGACGGCTCATTACTGAAAGCAGTGCCGACAGCATCTTGCTAGCACAGCTATATGATATGAAAAATAGCAATCATTTTTATAAAACTCATCCTTCATTTCTCACAAAAGAAGAGCTAGACAATAAATCTGCTAAGGACATACAATACAACTATCTCCACAGGAAGAAAACAAAGATATACACTGTTATTGCGAGTTGTATGTAAAAAAAGACGGAAACGTTACCGAAGCATATTCTCAGAGGAGTGAAAGGGCGTTATGCAGGATGCTCAGGAACATGTAAACCAGTATATTATCGACAGTAGCCCTGATTGTATTAAGGTTCTTGACCTTGAAGGAAAACTGCTATCTATAAATAAGGGCGGTCAGCGAGCGATGGAGATTGATGATGTTTCTCTTTGCTTGCACACCGACTGGCTAGATTTCTGGAATGGATCGGCGAAGCATGTAGCGTTGCAGGCATTAGCATCTGCTCGTGTCGGAAAAGTTGGTACATTCCAGGGCTTCGCTCCGACAGCAAAAGGAACACCGAAATGGTGGGATGTTGTCGTGACACCGATATTTGATGGAAATGGTAAGGTCGAGCATCTTTTATCTGTCTCCCGTGATATTACTGAACAAAAACACCTGGAGCAGGAGCGAGAACGGCTGCTTCAAGAACGAACCGCCCTACTCGAATCGACGGATGAGGGCTTTTACGGAGTAGACTTGCAGGGATATTGCAGTTTCATCAATAGAGCAGGAGCAGCAATGCTTGGCTATACCGTTGACGAACTGCTCGGAAAGCATATGCACTCCCTCATCCATCATAGACATGCCGATGGTTCCTCTTATGCAGAAGAGGATTGTCCCATCTTCCAGGCGATGACATGTGAACATGGTAGTCGTCTGGATGCGGATGTGTTCTGGCGAAAAGACGGAAGTTGTTTTCCTGCTGAATACTCCTCGCATCCTCTTCGAGAAAATAGTGTAGTGCGTGGCGCAGTTGTCGCGTTCATGGATATTACAGAGCGTAAGGAACTAGAACAGCAAAAAGATGATTTCCTCAGCATTGCAAGTCACGAATTACGAACTCCTTTGACGACGATTAAGGGAAATATGCAGTTAACGCAACTCTTTCTCAAGCAATTACAGGGTGAGGAGACGCTCTCATCCAGAGGATGCGAACTGCTAGAAAACGCCTCTAATTTGTTAGAACGGGCACTTCGTCAAACCACTGTACAGAAGCGTTTAATCAGCGATATCCTGGATGTCTCACGCATTCAAATGAATAAATTAGAGCTTTCACTGGAATTATGCGACCTGGTAGCGATTGTGCAAGAAACTGTAAAGGATAAGCAACACAGCGACACCGCTCATCGACTTCACGTAGAGCTACCCATGCAGCAATCACTATTCGTCATGGTTGATGCAGACCGCATAGGGCAGGTCATCAATAACTACATCACCAATGCACTCAAATATTCGCGTTCTAATCAAGCGGTTGTCGTAGGCATTGAGGAAACAGAACGCGCTGCTCGTGTGTGGGTTCGAGACAATGGAACAGGACTTACCTCCGAGCAACAACAACATATCTGGGAGCGTTTTTATCAAGCTCCAGGAGTTCCCGTTCAAAGTGGCGCCTCTATCGGTCTGGGTCTGGGACTGCACATCAGTCACATACTCATTGAACGACATGGCGGAGAAGTTGGAGTTGAAAGCACACCCGGAGAAGGTTCGACCTTCTGGTTTACGTTACCATTGCATCAAGAAAGATGAAAACTGCGCTATAGACCGCTTACGCAGAGCATGGTATAATGTGGTGAGAATGTATAGAACACTCGTTCGTAGCATGTAGTGGCGTGATAATGCAGATGAACAAATGAGTTCAGTAATTCGTTCATCTGCATCACGCCACTACATGGATACGTCGTTTAGTAAGTTGGGAGTGAGCCATGCAAGACCGCCTCGTTTCGCCTCATATGAGCGAAGAGGAGCAGTTGATTGAAGGCAGTTTGCGCCCTCGTCGCCTTGCGGAATATATCGGGCAAGAGAAGATTAAAGGCAATTTGAGCATTTTGTTAGAGGCTGCGCGTCGTCGTAAGGAATCGGTCGATCATGTCTTGCTCTATGGGCCGCCGGGACTGGGCAAGACGACGCTGTGCAACATTATCGCCGTCGAGATGGGCGTGAATATGCGTACCACGTCGGGGCCAGCTATCGAACACGCGGGTGACCTTGCCTCGATTTTGACGGCACTGCAACCCGGCGAGGTGTTGTTCATCGACGAGATACACCGTCTCTCACGTACCGTCGAAGAGCGTCTCTATTCTGCGATGGAAGATTTCGCACTCGACGTGATGATTGGCAAGGGGCCGGGCGCGAAAGCTCTGCGTCTGCCATTGCCACCGTTCACCGTCGTTGGTGCAACCACACGAGTTGGTGCATTGACTGCACCGTTACGTGACCGCTTCGGTGCTATCTATCGCATGGAATATTACGATACGAATGCTTTGAAGCAAATTCTCATTCGTTCGGCTCAAATACTCAAAGTTCCTGCCGAAGAGGATGGTGTTGTGGAGATGGCGAGTCGCGCACGAGGCACACCACGTATCGTGAACCGTTTGCTCAAGCGCGTTCGTGACTATGCACAGGTACGCGCTAATGGCGTCATCACGAAAGAGGTAGCAAAGGCCGCACTCGACGCGATGGAAGTCGATGAAATTGGCCTCGACCAGACTGACCGTGACATGCTACTCACCATTATTCAGAAGTTCAACGGTGGTCCCGTCGGTCTCGACACGCTTGCCGCCAGTCTCAGCGAGGACTCTAACACCATCGAGGACGTGTACGAGCCGTACCTGTTGCAGCTTGGCTTCATCGCACGAACTCCGCGTGGACGTATCGCTATGCGTTCAGCATACCAACATCTTGGCCTGACACCACCGGGGGGTGAGAACGGTATCGTCGGGCAACAGGCATCACCCTCTTTGTGGACAACTTCGGGAAAGTAATGTAATGCTATGAATATGAAAATGAGCGACTTCGATTACGATTTGCCGCAGGAGCTTATCGCACAGACGCCTGTTGAGCCGCGTGACTCGTCGCGTCTGCTCGTCGTCAATCGTGCGACGGGAGAGTTTACGCATCGCCACTTCCGTGACATTGGCGAGTATCTGCGCCCCGGCGACCTGCTTATCGCCAATCAGAGTCGCGTCATTCCAGCTCGTCTGTTCGGACATCGAGCCACATCTGGCGGTGCTGTCGAGATTTTGCTACTAGCAGAACGTCCCGACCTCGGCACAAACTACTGGGAAACGATAGCGCGTCCAGGGCGCAAGCTACGAACAGGCGAACGTGTGATGCTCGGCAGCGTCGGTGAAGAGTTATGGGTCGAGGCCGAGGTGATGTCACGCACAGACGCAGGTGGACGTATCATGCGCTTTCATCTCGTCGGACGTAACCTGTCGCAACACAACACAGAGGAATCGCTACGCCCCTACCTTGATAAACTCGGTCACGTTCCCTTGCCGCCCTATATTCACGAAACATTGAACGACCCTGAACGCTACCAGACGGTCTATGCACGTATTCGTGGTTCGGCTGCCGCTCCGACTGCCGGGTTGCACTTTACGCCTCAATTGTTAGAGCAATTGCAACAACAGGGAGTGCGCGTTGGCTTCGTCACTCTGCACGTTGGACTCGACACCTTCCGTCCCGTCGAGGAAGAGGACTACACCGAGCATAAGATACACAGCGAAGAAATCGAGCTAGACGAGGCAACCGCGCAGCTTATCAACGAAACACGACAAAATGGTGGGCGTGTCATCGCCGTTGGCACAACCTCTGTGCGCGTATTGGAAAGCGTCGCCAGCATCTACGATGGGCGTATCGAACCCTACAAAGGCAAAACGCGCCTCTATATCATGTCCGGCTATCACTATCAAGTCGTGG
>DAIQNC010000415.1:0-4237 GCA_036788655.1 Ktedonobacteraceae bacterium | reverse complement strand
CCCGGAATTGCCTGAGTAATAGCGTTGTAGATGGGATGAAAAAGGGTAGATGGATCTGATCCTAATGTATCAAGCTGTGCCAGGATAAATTCATTAATTGAATAGACCACAAGAGCACCAACGATAACACCTGGAATACTCCCTATCCCTCCAATAACGACCATGGCAAGGTAAATAACCGAGTCGTTGAAACTGAAATTGTCCGGGGATACGCCACCTAGTTTCGCTGCGTGATACGCTCCTGCAACGCCTGAGAAAAATGCTCCAGCTGCGAAAGCGAGCAATTTAGTATTAACAAGGTTAATGCCTGATGAGGCAGCAGCGATTTCATCTTCACGAATTGCTATCCAGGCACGTCCGAGTCGAGAGTCACGCAATCGAATATTGGCAAACAGTACCAGGACAATGAGAGCCAGTATCAAGTAGTAGTACGGAAGGGAAGTCGTCCAATCCGCTCCGGGAAATGCTGGCGGCTGCACTCCGATAATACCATTCGGCCCATTGGTATATTTATCGAGTTCAAGGAACACAATAGGCACAATCTCACCAAAACCAAGCGTCACTATCGCCAGATAGTCACCACGTAATCTTAGTGTTGGCGCACCTAGCAATACACCAAACATTGCTGCAATAAGGGCTGTAACGATCAGCATAGGCCAGAACAACCAGGGAAGTACATGAATATTTACTGGAATACCAGTTATATTGGTGAATTGATGGGAGCCGAACACACCCCAGACATAGGCTCCTATTGCAAAGAATGCTACATAGCCTAGATCGAGCAATCCTGCAAAGCCAACCACTATGTTCAAACCAAGTGCCAGAATAACATAGTAGCCTGCATCGCCATATCCTGCAAGGCGTCCATCAGTACCTGAACCGAACAAGAAAGGATCAATGAAGGGGTAAAAGAGGACAAAGAGGATGAGAAGCGTTATATAAAAACGTCTCGCTCCTGTACTACGCAAAGGTAAATCATTAGGCACAAAATCTTTGACTTCTTCGCTGGCACGACTGGTGGAAAGTACCTCTAATCGGCGGCGTAGGCCCACACGTTGCCTGAGTTGTCCACTCTGTCCTCCATTCTCGCTGGTACTCCCATTTTGCTCAACGGCGTTACCGCTATTCATTGTTTCCTTAGAAGGAAGTGTTCGACGTAGTGCAACTATTCCTCCCAGGCGGCCCAGGAAATAACCTGCAACAGGCAAAATGATGGTACGAATAATAGCCCAGACCAGAAGCAATACAGGTAAAGTCCCGGTGAAGAAAAATACCAGGTCTGCGATCAACCATATCACTGCGAATATCGTCGCAAACCAAAAACCACCAGCAATTGCACGGCTCAACAATTGTGACTTCTGCTCACCATTCATGACCGAAAGGTTTTCCAGAGGCGGAGGCGGTGTATAATTCCGAGCTTTACGGATACGATTCCGTACATAGAAATATATAGCCCAGACGATGGCACAAAGTGCTAGCCCAATAATAAGGCCGATTTCTATCACAAGCAGCAGTGGGATAAGCACAAAGACGAGTATATCTATCCAGACTTCAACCATCCCTCGCCGTCCAGTATCTGCTGCCATGAGATAGCCTGTAAGGGCAATCACTACCGCATAGAAAACGATAATAAAGACGGCGGCTGCAACAAGCCCTACAGTGCTAGAACTGGTAGAGCTAGAAGCAAAGAGTCCGAGCAGCACATTGTTAACGATTCCCTCTCCGCTCCATACGAATGTAAAGACAACGATAGGAACAAGGAGCGCAACAACCCATTTGAGCAGGAGAGGGCGCGTCGTAGCAGTAGGACGTAGTGTCCCGATATCTATTGATGTGGACATTTCGCATACCTCATTTCCGGCAGCATAATCATACATCTACAATGTTGAAACACGTCAAGTATTCTCAATTTCGCTATCTCTCTATCTTTATACCTTCTCTGGTGTTTGCTGACCAAGTAAGCCAGAAGGTCGGAAAACCAGGATCAGGATGAGTATAGCAAAGATGACAGCTTCATGCCATGCTGCGCCACCATGAGGAAGAACGGTAGGTGGGATAAGAACAGAAAGGGAGTCAATGATTCCAATGAGAACTCCTCCTAGCATTGCTCCCACGATATTACCTATTCCTCCAAATACAGCTGCCGTAAACGCAATCAGGCCCAGTGGAAAACCGATGTAAAATATAGTGCTACCGTACTGTAAGCCATAAATAAAACCCGCTGCCCCCGCGAGTGCGGCTCCGATAAAAAAGGTAATCGCAATGATGCGGTTTACGTTTACTCCCATCAGTGCAGCAGCATCACGATCCTGTGCAACAGCACGCATGGCTTTACCGATTCGTGTCCTCGTGATAAAAAGCTGCAATGCTACCATAAGAGCAAGTGAGACAACAATGACTAATATGTTGATATTGCTTATGGTAACGCTTCCCGAATTTGAACTGAGAAGTGTATAGTTTACCTGGGGCAAAATCTGTGGAAACGAGACATAGTTCACGCCCTTCCAGAGTTGTCCAAGGTTCTCCAGAATGAGCGATACCCCAATCGCGGAGATGAGCGGCGCGAGGCGAGGAGCATTACGTAAAGGGCGATAAGCAATGAGTTCCATCACAACGCCGAGCAAGGCACAAACAATCATCGCACCCACGCATGCAATGACCATGACTCCTACCAGTGCAAATCCATTGAGGTGTGTCGGGCCATTTATACCCATCAGATTAAGAATGAGAATGGAGACTAGCGTACCAGCCATGAAAATATCACCGTGTGCGAAGTTAATAAGTTCGATGATACCATACACCATCGTGTAGCCCAGTGCGATAAGAGCATAAATGGAGCCAGTAGCAAGTCCAACAATGAGTAACTGTAATAACGTCATAATCTGCTTTCTCTGCCTTTCGAGTCTCTGTATGAACAATACCTACATTCATACATAGTTTCACATTTTCCGAGACAATGACAAAGTTCCTGACGGAGGATATGAAGCAAGAGGTCAAATAGCAAACGGGGGGAATAGCCATACAGACTACCATCTGCTGACCATCCCCCTTGTGTCGTCTTTGCATCAATTAGCTGACGCTAATTGATGCAAAGTTCTTCTATAGTTACGATTCTATGCACTTACAACGCATACGCAGTGCTATTGTACTGTTAACGTGGTAAGAGCTTTCCAGTCCGGTTTGCCACTCACATTCGCAAGCTGGAAGAGCGTAATAACTTTGTTGGTGGTGTCACCATTTTGATCAAAGGTATGATGCCCTGTGAGACCCTGGTAATCGGTTTTCATGAGCGAGTTGATCACAGCCTGACGGAACGTTTTAGCACCAGCTGAGTCGCCGCTATTCTGAGGCGTTTGAGCACCGCTCGCTATCGCGTTTTTAATCGCCTGAATCATGATTTCGGCACAATCGTAGGCAGAGGCACTATACGCACCAAGTGTTCCATATTTGGACTGATATGCCTGAATGAAACTTTGTGCGGCTGGATTTTTCGTCACATCTACACTGGCGACAGTACCATAGACCGGACCACCCGTAAGACCAATCGTCGAAGCAAAAGTAGAGGTAACGAGGCCATCACCACCTGCAAATGCCGTATTCTTCAATGCCGGTACTTGTAGCATCTGCTGGCGGATCAGAATACCACCAGTCGAGTCAAGACCGCCAAAGTAGATGACGTCGGGCTTCATTGACGCAATCTCTGTGAGCAACGAGACGTAGGACGTGGTCGAGCTTGGTTCGCTCTGGCGTCCCAATACATTTCCACCAAGCTTCTTCCATTCGGCACTGAAGGTATTAGCAATACCAATGCCATAGGTTTCTGCATCGTCGATGACATATGCATTTTTGTAGTGAACGGTGTTGTAGAGGTAATCTGCATTTGCTGGCCCTTGATGATTGTCAGTCGTAGCAATGCGGAAGTACGTCACCTTACCTGTTGGGCGAAGCGTTGGTACAAAATCATTAGCTCCAGTACAACCAATATCGGCACCTTCTTGTGTGAGACACTGGTTCGTATTCGAGGGGCTGATGAGAGCGATAGGAGCCTGATTTGCAATCGGCATCTCTGACTGCGCCACGTTACTGTTAAAAGGCCCAACAACTCCGGCTACGAGCGCATCGCCAATGAGTGCTCTGATATTTGTCGCACCCTGAGCAGGGTCGTGTATTCCCTGTGGGCCAACATCATCCTTTGGCACAAATACCAGCTTATACCCTGGAATGGTATTCTGCTGAT
>DAIQNC010000414.1:2080-4245 GCA_036788655.1 Ktedonobacteraceae bacterium | reverse complement strand
ATGTCTGAGGTAGACGAGCGAATGTTGGTCTTCTGCTTTTCTTTGCAGATGTTGACGACCATATCGTCGGGACGCGCGTTCAGACCGACAATCATGCCCTCATACACAGGTGTTCCCGGTTCGATGAAGGTATCGCCACGATCCTGTGCATTACTGAGTCCATACGTGACGGCTACGCCTAGTTCGGAGGCAATGAGCGCACCCATGCGATTCGTTCCCATTTTACCGATCCAGGGTTCAAAGCCAACGAGCATACTGCTCATAGCTCCATTGCCCTTCGTGAGTGTCAGGAAGGCGTTACGGAAGCCAATGAGACCGCGTGTAGGGATGGTGTACTCGATACGTGCATTGCCAGAGCCATCGTTCGTCATATTGGCGAGTTGTGCCTTACGAGCCGCTAGATTTTCGGTTAACACACCGATATAGGTATCTTTTGTGTCGATAACAAGATGCTCAAATGGCTCTAGCACTTTGCCATTTTCTTCACGTGTGATAACCTCTGGACGCGAGACCTGGAACTCATATCCTTCGCGACGCATAGATTCAATGAGAACAGAGAGGTGAAGTTCACCACGACCCGATACGATAAATTCGTCAGGCGAATTACCATCCTCGACGCGCAGACTCACGTTTGTTTCCAATTCTCGATAAAGACGCGCTCGCAACTGACGTGAAGTCTGGAACTTGCCCTCACGCCCTGCGAAGGGACTGCTGTTGACGCCGAAGGTCATTTTGAGCGTTGGCTCGGTAATCGCAATGGTTGGAAGAGCCTCTGGCGTATTGACATCGGCAATCGTCTCACCGATGTTCGCATCGGCAATACCAGTCAGCGCAACGATATCGCCGGCCTGTGCCTCATCGACTTCCACGCGCTGCAATCCTCGATAGCTCAGGACAAGATTGATTTTCTGGCGCGAAACAACACCATCGCGGTTGATACGAGCGACAAATGTGTTCGGTGTAATCCGTCCACGTACAATGCGCCCAATCGCATATTTGCCCTTGTAATCGTCGTAGTCCAGGGCCGCAACGAGCATTTGTAGCGGTGCATCTACATCGACCTTTGGCGCGGGAATGGTATTGATAATCGTCTCAAACAGCGGCTCAAGGTTGACGCGCTCATCATCGGGATGATACATCGCAACGCCATCACGTCCAATCGCGTAGAGGATGGGGAAGTTGAGATGTTCGTCACGTGTCGCAAGTTCGAGGAAGAGGTCTTGTGTCCACTCCATCACTTGATCGATACGTGCATCGCGGCGGTCAATTTTGTTGATAACTACGATAGGCTGCAAATTGAGTTCCAGTGCCTTTTGAAGTACGAAACGTGTTTGTGGCATTGGCCCCTCAACTGCGTCGATAAGCAGGATACACCCGTCCGCCATGTTCAGTACGCGCTCAACCTCACCACCGAAGTCCGCGTGTCCGGGAGTGTCGATGATGTTGATTTTGACGCCGTGATAGTTGATGGCGGTATTTTTCGAGAGAATGGTGATACCACGCTCACGCTCCTGGTCGTTCGAGTCCATAATCAGTTCGCCGACCTGCTGATTTTCACGGAAGATGTGACTCTGCTTGAGCAAGCCATCGACGAGCGTTGTCTTGCCGTGATCGACGTGCGCGATAATCGCCACATTGCGGATGTCGGTACGTTGTACAAGTGTTTCTGTCATTTGTGTCTGTGTCATAGTGTCTTTCAATACCTGCATATGGATAATTTCAATTCCTCACAATAAAAATAGGCTTCAAGGCATAAGAAAACCGGACGCACTGCTCGTCCGGTAGATAGCGTGTTGTATGTACCGACAAATCCAGATGTATTGTAACCTCTAGTGAGGCGTTTCGTCAAGCATTGCGACAGCTATTAGCCGATATGAACCAGCTACTAACCACTACTAGCCATGCAATTTCCCATCGAGCGCACGATCCAGATTGTAACAGGCACTGATAAGTGCGAGATGAGTAAATGCCTGTGGGAAGTTTCCCAGTGCATCACCCGTTTGACCCAATTCCTCTGAGTAGAGTCCGACATGGTTCGCGTAGGTAAGCATTTTTTCTAGCATTAAACGGGCATCGTCAAGATGTCCAGCGCGTGTGAGAGCCTCTACGAGCCAGAAGCTACAGGGGCTAAATGTGCCTTCTGGACTGCCCAGACCATCGTTCGC
>DAIQNC010000414.1:0-2070 GCA_036788655.1 Ktedonobacteraceae bacterium | reverse complement strand
GGTCATAACGGTAGACGTGACAACCACTTGTTAAATCGCTGATAATACGGTTAATGGTGCTTGCCATACGTGGGTCATACGCACCTGTGAACTTGGTGAGCGGCATTAAAAGCGCACTGGCATCAATCGCATCGCTTCCATAATATTGAACAAAACTATGGAGCTTCTCATTCCATCCCTGCTCCATAACTTCCTCGTAAATACTAGCACTGGTACGTTCCCACTGATCAAGAGGGGCAGGTAATCCACGATGTCGGGCAATGCGGAGTGCGCGGTCAAATGCTACCCAACTCATCACACGCGAATGAAGAAATGGCTTGGCCCCACCTCGTACTTCCCAGATACCCTCGTCGGGAGATTGCCAGTTCATGCTTAACCAGTCAAGAAGGCGACGAAGGTTCGTCCATAGGTCATACGAAATATCCTTGTATCGGTCAAAGATGTAGATGGAGTCCATCAGTTCGCCGTAGATATCGAGTTGTTTCTGCTTATAAGCACCATTACCGATACGGACGGGTCTGCTTTGACGATAGCCTTCCAGATGGTCAAGTGTAATCTCTGTCAAGTCGTGACCACCATTGATGGTATACATGGGCTGGAGTGTGCCATTTGCTTTGAGTTCGTGGCAACGTGCATAAAGCCATCCCATGAATGCCTCTGCCTCTTGAGAGAAACCGAGAATAAGTAGGCTATAGAGGGTAAAAGCGGCATCGCGGAGCCATGTAAAGCGATAATCCCAGTTGCGGTCTCCGCCGAGAGACTCAGGTAAGCTCGTTGTTGGAGCGGCAACAATTGCTCCTGTCGGTGCATACGTGAGCAGTTTGAGAACCAGAGCAGAACGTTGTACCATTTCGCGCCATCGCCCTTGATATTGGCACTGTGCAAGCCAGTTGTGCCAGAAATTTTTTGTCTCGAAAAAGGTCGTTCGATATTGCCTGACTGAGAGACGTTGTGGAACGATGTCGTTATGCCTTGCAGTTTCCAGCATGAAATACGCCCATTGATCTTCTTGAAGCGTGAAGGTTGCCCGTACACCGCCTTGACCATCATCTTCAATAGGAACTGTAGCTGCTAAACCGAGATGCAGACTCTGACTGGCGAATATAGCACCTTCTGATGAAAGATGCACACTATGCTCATCGCGTGCATAGTTGAAGCCTGGTTTGCAGGTCATTTCGATGGGTAAAGAGCCACGCACCATATGAACCGCACGAATAATATGATGCTGATGTGACTTACTACCAACCTCTTTAATGGGCATAAAGTCGGTTACTTCGCAGACTCCTTCGGGGGTCAGAAAGCGTGTTATCAAGATATTTGTTTCAGGCAGGTACATTTGCTTGCATGTCAGTCCTACGATAGACGTTGGGGAGATGCGGAAATGACCTCCTTTTCGTGCATCGAGGAGCGCACCGAAGACGCTGGGCGAATCAAAACTGGGGATGCAGCACCAATCAATCGAGCCGTTTTTTCCAATGAGCGCGACCGTATGCAAATCGCCTATGACAGCATAATCTTCAATGGGGAGATAGGGTGAAGTGGATGGCGGTTGTGTATCGGGCATAGAAAATTACTCCCTTTGATATGAAAATATCTCTTCTTTGAATCACGTCTCAAAAGGGCAAATAGATATGTTTTACTTTTGAAGGATGACTTTTGTGCTAAGTAGTGGAAAAAGTCGTTTGTGTGCGAGAGACCTTTTCACGAATGAGGGCTATTTGAGAGTGGACTGCTTGACGGGATTGTTGTAATTGACGGGCGATATGTGAGGGGCGTTCGTTACGGAGGAGGCTTCGACAGATGAGTACCTGTTTTTCTGTCAGGTCTATGGCAGGGTGGTTGAGGGCAGTACGGGCCATATCTTCTAGCTGCCCAAATTTGCTGCGTCGGTAACTATCCAGATCATCGGGCGAAAAGAGCCAGCGATCAACAACGCGAATGCCGCGAATACGTCCTGCTTCAACCAGATGCATAAAGTGCCAGTAACTCAAATCGAGCTTTGCTGCTGCTTCATGCGTGTTCAACATACCATTGAGGTGCTGGAGATTACGATGTAGCTCGTCGCTGCGA
>DAIQNC010000413.1:0-4255 GCA_036788655.1 Ktedonobacteraceae bacterium | reverse complement strand
AGTCGAGGTAGCGTGATTCCGATTTTCGCGCAACAGATTGAGCAGGGCGGCCCGGTGACGGTGACACATCCTGATGCGACAAGATACTTCATGACGATTCCCGAAGCGTGTGGGCTGGTCATTCTTTCGGCAACGCTTGCGGAACGTGGGGGATTGTTTCTGCTGGATATGGGAAGTCCCGTCCGCATTCTCGACCTCGCCACGAAGATGATTCGGTATCAGCGTCCCTCGTCTGTAGACGATATCGCCATTGTGTATACGGGTCTGCGTCCCGGCGAATGTCTGCATGAGAAGCTTGTGGCAAAGGATGAGGATTTGCAACCGACCAGTTATCGCAAGATATTCTGCGTCAATCGGCAGGCGACGTTGCCAACCTATGCGACCATCGCACAGTGGATGCACATGCTAGAGAAACGCCTGTATCAAGAGGACGTGAGTATGTTGCGTAGTGCGCTGCTTGCAATGGTGCGTAGCAAGCCGGAATTCATCGCGCCACCATCAAGTAATGCAGGTATCCTCTCTCAGGTTGATGCTTTGCCAGTCCTCAATGTTACGCCATCGCACATGGAAGCAACGGCGATGTTGAATGGCAAGAGAGGTTGGCAGGGTGAAGAGTAGGCAGGGATACAGAGAGCATCTGTCGATGTTAGATACGGTGCAGCAGGTCGCATATCCTCAAAAACCGAAGCAGCGTATTCGCCCACTTGTGCTGATTGCGGGGCTTGCCTTGCTGCTCTGCGGTATCTTTTCGGGAGCTTTGATTGGCTATCAAACATCTGTCACGCAGTATCATCAGGATATGTCGCTAGCAAACGATGGTGTGCAGCATCTACAGAGAGTCGAAACGCTCGTCAAAGGAATGGCACAACATCCCTTTGATATGCATGGCATCGAGAATATGCACACCGAATTCGTCGGAGCGGAAAGCGACTTTTCGCGCCTACAGAGCAATATGCAGATGATACCGGAAGCCAGTACCTATCTTCCCGTATATGGGGGGAAGCTACATGCGGCCTTTGCTCTCGTTCCTGCTGCCCTCGACGCATCTCATGCCGGAGTTATTGGATGTAATGTGTTGCAAACAGTGCTTCCGCTCGTCCAGAATCCTTTGAATAGCAAGGGGCAGGGGCTAACTCCTGCTGAGATGGCGAGTGTCGAGACGAACGCGCAACAGGTTGTGACATCACTCTCACAGGCACTTAACCTGTTGAGTCAGGTCAAGCCGAGTGATGTACAGTTCAATGCGAAATTGAGTACATTGCTTGCGACGATGCAACTACAGCTTCCAGTAGTGCGCCAGTGGCTCAATAGTGTTCAGCAGTTGCTCCCTGTACTCCCATCTCTACTCGGTATCGGCACACCGACTTCGTATTTAATTGAGATGCTCGATTCGAGTGAGCTTCGTCCCGGCGGTGGCTTCATTGGTAATTATGGGATTGCCACTCTCTCAGGTGAGCGTCTCACATCGGCGCATATCACCGATGTAGACCTGCTTGACCGTCCGTATGAAGCTCAGAACAAAACGATTGCCTTCCCACCTGCCTACTCATGGTTTCCACTTGTCCAAAGTTGGAGCTTTCGAGACTCTGACCTCGATGCCGACTTTCCAACATCGGCGCGTTATGGTGAGCAGAACTATCATATCGAAGGCGGCAATGTGCCAGTTCAGGGCGTTATCGCCTTCACGCCGACACTCATTCAGAACGCGCTCACTCTCACTGGCCCCATCTACATACCGGAGTATCAGGAAACCATCACATCGGAGAACATCATTGCGCGTATTCATTATCATCAGCTAGGGGCAGCAGGTGAAGGGCCGGATACAATTGCCTCACCGGATGGGCATTCATCGCTCCGCAAACGCTTTACCGAATTGCTATCGGAAGACTTTCTCGCACGTATTCACCAACTCCCGTCGTCCGCGCTCCCAAAAATGCTCCAGGTGCTGATGAACGGAGTGCGAACGAAAGACCTGCAACTCTATTTCAACAATAGCTCGGCAGAAACCATGTTGCACCTCGCACATGTCGATGACACTATCGCCTCGCCTTCAGGTGATAGCCTGATGGTCGTCGATGCCAACGTCTCGCCGAACAAGGCCAACAGCTTCATACAAAACACGATGAGTGACCAGATAACGATTGATGCACAGGGGAATGCTGTGTATTCCACAACGCTCACCTACGCATGGACTATCCCCGGCATCGACTACGGCAACCCACTCTATCGAGACTACGTGCGTATCTATGTGCCACCGGATGCTGTATTGAATCAGGAAAGCGGATTAGCCAGGCAGAGTGTTACCAGTGCCTTCGGGCGTAAAGTGCTGGGCGGCTTCCTCTATCTTTCATATAGTCAAAAAGACAGTATTACACTGAATTGGACAGTGCCACATGTTGCGGTTAAGGATGCCCAGGGTATGTGGCATTATCAGGACGAAATCCAACGACAGGCAGGTATTCTCAGGACGATGAGTGTGCAGATAACGCTTCCTGATAAGGCGGTTATGAAGGATGTGCAGGGCGGTTTGCAACGGCAGAATGGGCGCGAGGTGAGTTATGCAGGGGTGTTGAACGAGGATAAGAATATTGGGGTGAGTTGGAATTTATGATTGACATACATTTGCATATTTTGCCGGGGGTGGATGATGGGCCAGCGACGTTGCAGGAGTCGTTGGTGCTGGCTCAGGCATTGGTACAGGAAGGTGTTCAGGTGGTGGTGGCGACGCCGCATTCCAATGACGAGTATCCGCGACTTCCGGCGATGGAGATACGCACACGGGTGAATCAGCTACAGCATGTGTTGATGCAACAGGGGCTTCCTCTGCACGTGTTCGCAGGGAATGAGGTGTTGATACGTGCTGGCCTTGTAGATGAGATTCGAGCAGGGCGTGTGGCAACACTGAATGGCGGTCGCTATTTGCTATTGGAACTGTGGAATACGATGTGGTTGCCGGAGACGGAGCAAGTCATCTTCGGGCTACTATCGCAAGGGATTGTGCCAATTATCGCGCACCCCGAACGCTATACAACCATTCAGAAAGACCCGTCGCGGCTCATAGCTCTCATTCGGCAAGGGGCGTTGGCGCAGTTGACAGCAAGTAGCGTGTTGGGATTGCACGGTAGCACTGTCAAGCGTACTGCCGAAACGTTGCTGAAACAGGGACTCATTCATTTCCTCGCATCAGACGCGCATGGAATGCATCGGCGTCCACCATATATGGCGAAGAGCTTGAAACAGATTGAAACGCTTGTCGGGGCGGAACGGGTGCGTTTGATGACGGAGACATGGCCTACAGCAATCGTGAAAAACGAGTGGGTAAATGCCCATATTGAAACACACATGCAGGTTGGCAATAGCGAGAAAAGACATTTTCTGCAATTCTGGCATTGAATTGTAGGAATCATAATGATGGACATTGGCCCCTTCGTAGAACCCCGATTTATCGGTGGGTTCAGACCACGTGAACCCACCGATAAATCGGGGTTCTACGAAGGGGCCGTTTGTTAATGAGCAACATGACGCTCCGGTTTATATAGCGGCGGTGATATAATCTGTGTATGACAGAGCAAGCATCGCTTTTTGGCGAAGAGAACAAATCACCTGCCCAAAATCGCTCATCATCATCCGCGAAGCAAGCGACATCGACAGGGAAAAGTGCGCCATCTAGTAGCACGAACGAGCCGTTGGCGTCGCGGATGCGTCCGCGTACACTCGAAGAGGTTATCGGGCAGGAGCATCTGGTGGGGCAGGGGCGTTTGTTGCGAACTATCATCGAGTCTGACCGCCTGACCTCGATTATTCTGTGGGGGCCACCCGGTAGCGGTAAGACGACGCTTGCCGAGGTGATTGCTCACCATACACATGCGCGTTTCGTGACGCTGAGTGCCGTTTCAGCAGGAGTTGCCGATCTACGTCGCGTGATGGACGAGGCGGCGAAACTGCGGCAGTTTTCGGGTCAGCGTACCATCCTCTTTATCGACGAGATTCACCGCTTCAACAAAGCACAGCAGGATGCCGTATTACCTTATGTCGAGCGTGGTGTGGTGACGCTCATCGGCGCAACGACTGAAAATCCGAGCTTCGAGGTCAATGCCGCGCTGCTGTCGCGCTGTCGTGTCTTCACACTTAAAGGGCTGACCGAAGAAAATATACTTACCATCCTTCATCGCGCACTGACTGATAAGGAACGCGGACTCGGTGCGCTCAATCTAAGCGTTGATGAGGATGTGCTACCTGCGATTGCACCCTTTGC
>DAIQNC010000412.1:2485-4290 GCA_036788655.1 Ktedonobacteraceae bacterium | reverse complement strand
ATCTGATGTGGCTAGTATACAGAATAGCGCATTCCGTGTCAAGCATTTTTGAGGGCAAATTATGCGGTTATCGCTGTTGTTCCTCAAGCACTTTCTCCTTGATGCGTCGCGTCAGTTCCATCTTCGACACTTTGCCGACTCGTGACATGGGCAGGTCGTCTACCAGTTCGAGACGTTCCGGGAGCTTGAACTTTGCGATGCCGTGTTCGAGCAGATAGCTTGTGAGGTCAGAAAGTGTCAGCGTTGTGTTCGCTGAACGCGGAACGACGAAGGCACAGACGCGCTCACCAAGTATCGGGTCGGGCATTGGCACACAGGCGACGTTGAGAACTGCGGGATGCGAAAGAATGAGATTTTCGATTTCTTCTGCGCTAATCTTCTCGCCGCCACGATTTATCAGATCTTTCTTGCGTCCCTCGACGATATAATTGCCCGACGAGTGACGCCGCATCAGGTCGCCGCTGCGATAGAACCCATCAGGAGTGAATGTTCGAGCGTTATGTTCAGATGCGCGGAAATAGCCACGTAGCGTATAGGGACCGCGTACAAGCAATTCACCAATCTCACCCATTGGAACATCGTTGCCTTCATCATCTACCAGATGTATCTCATCACCTTCTGAAACGGGGCGTCCAGCCGTCTCGAAACGCAATTCAGTCGAGTCGTTGAGGCGAACGTAGCAGAGCAAACCTTCCGCCATACCAAAGACTTCCTGCACCTTACAGGTTGGAATCAGTTCTTCCGTTCGCAATTTGACTTCCGGTTGCAACTTCTGACCACCCGTGTTGACGACACGCAACGACGACAGGTCATGCTCTTTGAGTGCCGGGTCATTGAGATAGCGAATGAGCAACGCAGGAACAAGCTCGATGTGCGTGACGCGCTCGCGTTCGATGAGCGAGAACACATCAGTGGCAGCATTGGATGTACTGAGAACGCAACGCGCTCCATGTATCATAAAGCCTTGTATGCCGGGACAGGCAAGCGGAAAGTTGTGTCCCATTGGCAATACCATCAGAAGCGCGTCGTCAGGGTGAATATCGTTGATTGCCGCCGACGCTTTCGAGTTGTAAATATAGTCGTTATGTGTGCGCGGAATGAGTTTCGATATGCCTGTCGTGCCGCCAGAAAGCTGAAAGACTGCCGGATTGAGTGGGTCAATGGCTATGTTTCGCAACTCTTCTGCTGCGAGACCACTATCCGTCGTGAGCAAGTCGGATAACGAGAGCATTCCTGGCAGCGTTGCCTCTCCTGCGACAAGGAGTAGGCGCAAGTGATCATTCTCTGCACATACCCGTTCCACCAGTGGCACGAACTCAAACGCTCCCAATCGCTCCGGCATGGCATAGCCAATAGCGTCACCGAGCCGTACAAACTGCGTAATTTCCGCGTGTCGATGAGTTGGTAAGGCCATGATGGGAATTGCACCAACCTTTTGCAAAGCGATATAGAGATAGACGAACTCAGGGATATTGGGTAGTTGTATTACAAAGCGGTCAAGCGGCTTCACCCCCAGTTTGAGCAGATGCAAGGCTAATCGTTCGGCTCGCTGTGCCACCTGCTGATAGGTGATGTGTTCATTGTTAAATACAAGCGCAACACGGTCCGCAAACAATGTACAGATATCGTCGAAGAAGGTAGCCATCGAGCGGTCTTCCCAGTAGCCGAGGGTGCGATACCGTGCGATAAACTCTGGTGGATAGGGCGTAAAACCTTCCAAGGTAGGCATCTCTCTGTCTCCTTTTCTCTGTATCTGTGCAACAATTCGTGCGAGAGCTACGCTATTTCATTACAACACTGTCCTC
>DAIQNC010000412.1:0-2475 GCA_036788655.1 Ktedonobacteraceae bacterium | reverse complement strand
AAACATGTTGCGCTTACGAAAATGCTCTGTGTAGGTATTTCTATCAACAAGGCATAGGTCGGCACGCGCCCCCAGGATAAGCGTGTTGATTTCATCAAGCGTCGAGACGCCACCTACTGTCATCGTCGGAATGCCAACTTCGTTACGAATGCGTTCACTCAACAAACGTTGAGCAAGACGACTTTCACGAGAGGCATCAGCACTTGCTGCAATACTGATAAGCGTACATCCGTGCGCTTTCAACATGCTTGCCTGTTCAATATACTCATCATTGTTGAGAACATCTAGCGAATGGGATTGAGCAACCATGCGTACAGCAAGCACCTTTTCGTGAGGCCATGTAGTTCGTACTGCATCAAGTATTTCTACAGGAACCTGTTGAGACAACTCAATCAGGTCGATACCTCGCTGTATTGCAAGACGCGCAACAGCAATATGATCGTCTCGCAACCGCCGTAAAGCCTCTTGGTCGCGCACATTCTGGAGTAATTCACCTGTAAAGGGATGCAACCCTATCTTCACATCTCGCTTCTGGTTGGTCATCATCTCGATAGTATGCCACTCTCCTGCATGGGGATAGGCCACTTCGAGCAAGAGCAAACCAATACTATCTTCCTGTAAAATGTTCTGAGCCTCAGCATCTAATGGAGTAGAGACAGCAATACGGTTCGTCACTTCCAGATGTTCTATATGTAATGGACGTTTACAGGGAAACAACACATCATCTTGCGACTGACCTACAATACGGTTCAGTTCATCAATTGGCTTGCCCTGTGTCTTGTGAGTGAACCACTGATCGACGAGCATCACAAAGTGTAGGTCGCGTAACATCAGATTGTCATAGGTCACACGAGGATTGCGTGTGAGGAAATTGAAGGCGAACTGCTCCGGGTCGAGGTCTTTGTAGAAACGGAAACTCTCCCACCATGCCAGACTAGGAGCCGAAGCACGTTGAATACGCTCCACCTCTGGTCTGCGCACATGTTCATACTCCGCAAGCGCGGTTGGAATATCGGCATGTTGATGTAATGCTTGACTCAGAGCAATGGCATCTTCCATCGCCATCTTCGTGCCAGAGCCAACGGAAAAATGCGCTGTATGTGCTGCATCACCCATCAACACAATATTGTTGTAGTGCCATCGCTCATTCTTAATCGTGCGGAAGTTGAGCCATTTCGAGTTATTGACAATCAGCTTATGCCCATCGAGCTGTTTTGCAAAGAGCTTCTGGCAATAGGCTCTACTCTCCATATCGCTCACGCCAGGGGCAAGTGTCGCCTCTACATTACGGTCAAGCCCGGCATTGCGCCACGATTGCTCATCGGTCTCAACAATAAATGTACTTGTTTTGTCGTCAAAAGGATACGCATGAACGGCGAAGATACCATGCTCGTTCTGCTCAAAAGGGAAGGTCAGGCAATCGAAGTGCTTTGTCGTGCCGAACCAGATATATTTTGCCTTGCCAATCTCAATCGAGGGATGAAAATGTTCCGCATAGATGCGTCTGACCATGCTATTTGCACCATCGGCAGCAACAATCACATCGTAGTCCGTATAAGCAGATGGGGGCATAGCCTCTGTTTGAAAACGTAGCTCGACACCAAGCTGAATAGCGCGTTTCTGGAGAATGTTCAAGAGGCGTTTACGCGCAATAGCGGAGAAGCCGTTGCCGCCACAACGCATCGTCTTTCCACCAATACGTACTTCAATCGCATCCCATATTTGAGAATGCAGGGCGATTTCATCATACGTGATGGCATCTCCGTGTTGGATGTTATCAAGTGTGCGCTCAGAAAAGACCACGCCGAAGCCAAACGTGTCGTCGGGTCGATTGCGCTCTATCACGGTGATTTCATGCGAGGGGTCTAGCGACTTCATGAGGATGCCCAGGTAGAGGCCAGCAGGCCCACCGCCGATGCTCAATATCTTCAAAGTTACGCTCCTGGTATTGACACATCCTTCGTGTCTAGTTCCGCTCTACAAGCTATCCATGCTAACAAAAATATAGCACGGTTGTAGAGGAGCGTCAAGAAGCCAGGAAACGAGCCTTATCTTACGGAACAAGGAATTTCGTAGGGGCGTTATTGAATAACGCCCTGCGTTTGGCATATGCACTCTTTCTTTTCACATGAAATCGTCGTTGAGCTACCAGGGCGTTGTTGGCAACCAGGGCGTTATCGAATAACGCCCCTACGAATGTCCGATATCGATTTCAATAGCTCGTGACAACCGATGAAAGCTACTAGCGTACTCCCATAATAATCTCCACAGCTAATTGGTCGAGCTTCTCGTACTGATAACCACGTGTCGCCAGCTTCTCGACATCGAAGGTTGCGTTTTGGAGGTTGCGAACGGTCTCCGCGCTGTAGCCACTGAGCAGGCCGCCGTAGGTCTGATCTCCGCCGTTAATATCATTGAGAACGGCCTGGATTTCGGGGTCGGCGTCGAAGCGTTTTGCCTTCTCCTTGAACATAT
>DAIQNC010000411.1:2658-4293 GCA_036788655.1 Ktedonobacteraceae bacterium | reverse complement strand
GAATATTTCCAGGGTAGAAGGAGTGAAAACGATGCACGAAGTTGAGTGAAGTCTCACTCTTACTTAGTTCTCTGGGATGCACCTCAAGTTCTCCATGCTCATGAATGAATGTCCACGGGTTTGCGGCTAGTGGGGAAAAATACAAGACGCAACCATTTTTCGCTGCTGGTCGCCAATAGCGTTATATTCTTTTTATGCCCAAAAACGCAATTCCAGAGGCAAAGAGTGTAAGCAGGGCAGTGACATCGAGTGCAGGAACAATGCCTATTCTTTCGCCAAGCGGCCCGGCAAACGCGCCACCTAACATACTGAAAAGCGCACCCGTTGTTCCTATTGTTCCAAAGAGGCGTCCCTGATAGCTATTCTCCACACTGGTTTGCATCAAGGTTTGCAATGCTACGCCCGTCGCTACCTGCTCAGGGCCGAGCAGCAATGCGACTGTTAGCGCGACAGGTAGCACAGGAATATGGAATGGAAGGGATGGTACAACCATATATATCAGCATCAGAGCCACAATAAGAAATGAGCCACTATCCAGCGCGACGACTGGATTGATGCCGAATGATCCTAACAATGCGCCGCCCAGTGGTGGGCCTATCAGACGTGCCAACTGGTTATTGATGCTGAAGAGTGAATTAGCCGTTGTCAATTCGTTTTCAGCGACCAAGTGTGGCAAGAGGGCATATTGTGCAGGGGCAACAAAGATGCTTACAGTCGCCTGCACAAACACTACCACGTATACCGCCGGGAGCCACGATTTCGAGTGAACGAGCAAGAGTAAGAGGACGATGCCGCATTGGAGTATGTTGCATAGTATCAAGGTAGCCTTGCGATTCCAGCGATCCACGAAGACACCTGCAAACGAACTGAGAACTACGGATGGAGCCAGTTGCATAACGGTCATCGCCGCCGTTGCGAGCAAAGAACCCGTTAACTGATACACATAGTAGGGGAGAGCGGCTAGCAGAAGCCAGTCCCCAATCAATGAGATGAGTCCCCCGATCCACAAAAGTGCCATATTGCGCTGTTGCAGCAGTCTAAGCATGTTTTTCCCTCATTTCAGAGAGCATTGGTGTGGACATCAATGAGTTTGAGCGTATCCTGTGCAAATACGATATCAAGGTGGGCAGTGTCTGTGATACTCTCGAAGCTGGCAACCGAGGCCCTCTGACCATCCGCCTCGTATAATTGCTCGTGGAAAATCATTCGCATTCGTGGATGCATGTGCCAGAAACGTTGTACCTCTGGCAGCTGTGAAGGAGACCTGCCGGGGAGCAGTAATCTTGCCAGCCATAGGAAGGACATTGACCGCCCAAACCATATCTTGCGGTCTGATTACCTGATGTCTCAGTGAAATGGGCAGGGAGCAAAAGATGTAAACGTCTCTGCCGTCCACATTGAGGACACGAGGAACCAATCGTGCGTAAAGCGATGACAGTAGCGTAGAAGCATTGCTCCCTCACCATGCGTAACAAGGTCTTTCAATATCTCTTCTCCGTCCAGCAACTATGCCATACGATATCACTATCATATGTATACCGCTTTTGACAGACAAAATCCTACGCACTTTCTAGTCAATAAAACATTTCATTTGGATACACATGGGCGATGAGAACACACGGGCGACCACAAGGG
>DAIQNC010000411.1:0-2609 GCA_036788655.1 Ktedonobacteraceae bacterium | reverse complement strand
TGGTATAGTAGGGGCGTACCCTTGTGGTCGCCCGTGTGGGAATTGCTGACTCCCGTATCTACGCTTATTTCATTCTCAGCAAAAACAAAAACTCCTTATTCCCATCCCTTCCCGAAATTGGCGAGTCCGTCACTCCTTGCACTGCAAATGGCGTATGTGTGGGTATCCACTCTTGCAAGTCGTGCAGAACGCGCTCATGCACCTGTGGGTCACTGATGACGCCGTTGCCCTTATCGACTTCGCCCTTCCCTGCCTCAAATTGAGGCTTGACGAGGGCGACAATCCACGTCTCCGGTGCTTGCACGAGCAGAGGAGCGAGCGGCGGTAGCACGAGGCGTAGCGAGATGAACGATACGTCGATGACGGCGCATTGCATTGGTTCCGGTAACGATGTGAGATGGCGAATATTGGTATGTTCCATCACGACGACACGCGAATCGTTGCGGAGCGTCCATGCAAGTTGCCCATGTCCGACATCGACGGCGTAGACACGTGATGCTCCTCTATCTAACAGGCATTGTGTGAAGCCGCCCGTCGAAGCTCCTACGTCGATAGCGACTCGTCCTGTCGGGTCGAGGGAAAAGGCGTCGAGAGCTTTTTCGAGCTTGAGACCACCACGACTGACGTATTTGAGTTCGGGCGTCACCTCGGCTAAGTGGCAATCGGCATCGAGGGAAATGAGTGTTCCGGCCTTATCGACCACTTTATCGCCGACGTAGACCTGACCTGCCATGATGATAGCTCGCGCTCGCTCTCGACTGGGGGCCAGTCCACGCCGCACAAGGGCTACATCCAATCGCTCTTTCTGTGAAGCCATTATTTCTCTTGTTCGCCGTAATAATATATCAACGCACCTGCACCAACGAGACCGACATCCTGACCAAGCTGCGCTAGCATGATACGACATGCCTTGCGCGGAACCTTCATGGCGCGTTCCTGCACAACGGTCATCACGGGATCGAGTAGCAATGGCCCCATCTGGGTGACGCCGCCACCAAGAATAATCATTTCCGGGTTGAAGATGTGAATGATGTTGACGAGGCCAACGCCAATGGCTTCTGCCGCACGTAGAATAATTTCTTGCGCGACGGGAATGCCAGCCTCAGCCGCCTGTGCAACGGTGCGCGAATTGACGTAGAACGGAGTGTGTGGCTTTCCCTGTGTCTCTGCCGCCGTAACTTCCATCGGCTCTTCCTGCGTCTCCTGTGGCCTCTGATGCTCCAGTGCGAAGGCGAGCAGGTCGTTTCCACGCCCAACGGCGATAGCTTCGTTGGCGCGTCGTGCGATATTCGTGCCGGACGCGATGCGTTCAAGGCAGCCGATATTGCCACAGTTGCAGCGTTCGCCATGCCAATCGACGGTCATATGACCTAGTTCTGCCGCCGTACCGCTCACACCCTCGATAATCTTGCCATCTGTGATGACGCCGCCACCGATGCCCGTGCTGATAGTGAGGTAGACCATATCGCGGCTCCCACGCCCAGCTCCAAACATGTATTCGCCGAGGGCGGCGGCGTTCGCATCGTTCTCGACGTAGATGGGGACGTGGAACTCTTTGTTGAACAGGTCGCGCACGGGAACATTATCCCAACCTGGTAGATTAGGCGGCGAGAACACTGTTCCTGTACGATTATCCAGTGGCCCCGGCGCACCGATGCCAATGCCCTTGATATCGCTCATCGGCACATGCGCCTTCTCGACGGCCTGTCGCACGGCCTGAAAGAGGCGTGGCATGATGCGGTCAGGAGATGGATTCTCGCCCGTCAATAGTCCTATACGCGAAAGAAGCTTTGATCCACGTAGTACGGCGGTGCGTATCTGAGTGCCACCGAGGTCAACGGCTACCACCATTGGTAGTTGCACGAACTCATCGTCGCCCTGACTAGTCGTCTCTAACGTCACCTGTGTATCCTGTGTATCTGATGCTTCTGGCTCTGTATTCTGTGTATCTTGTGGTACGCCTTGCGTTGTTCGAGGCGTCTGTTCGTCCATAGTGTTCAATCTCCCGGAAGAGTTAGGTAGTCTTGTTGACATGATACTTCTTTTTGGGAAATCGAACAAGGGCGACAATTGCGCGTTGAAATGAACAATTGTGGATGGGTTCGCAGGGTGTAATGAATTATGCCCGTACATTTCAGCATCCTCCCACAATTTCAGGTCTTGTTCCGTTTGCCATTCCTCAATGTTCTATTAACGCTGGAATGTACAGGCATAATTCATTACACCCCGTTCCCACTCCACCACGTCCATCGAACGCTGAACTGTACGGGTATAATTCATTACACCCTTCCCCACATCACACGGCAACAGGCAACTTCACAATTTCCCCGTAAATATTCAGTAGCTGTTTCATATAGCCGCCCCATGTAGGTAGCTCGACGGGTGGCGGGATGAGCGGATTATCGAGTTGCTGTACTATTGCATCGGCTATTTGTGTCGGGGTGCTATGCAGTGGCACGGAGCTCACATAGCCATCTTCGGCGAGTTCGCGCAGACCGGATGTGTCCGTTACCAGTACGGGTAGTTTGAGTGTCAGAGCTTCCATCACGGCCTGTGGATGCGATTCGTAGTCGCTGAGCAGGACGACGAGCGAGGCTTGTGAGAGCCGC
>DAIQNC010000410.1:0-4303 GCA_036788655.1 Ktedonobacteraceae bacterium | reverse complement strand
ATGGCAAGACGACAACGGCTCGTATGACTGCCGCGATTGCCGATGCCGATGGAAAGCGCGTCTCGCAGAACCGCACTGGCTCCAACTTACTCCAGGGCATCACCTCTGTTGCCGTGAACTTCGCTGATGTCTTCGGGCGGCTCGATAGCGATGTGTTGCTCTTCGAGATTGACGAGGCAACCATTCCGCTCGCCGTTCCTGAAATTCAGCCCGATGTTGTCGTCATTACAAATATCTTCCGCGACCAGTTAGACCGCTATGGCGAACTCTATGCCGTTGCAAACGCGCTGAATAAGATGCTCGAAGAGCTACCAGCATCGGCGACTATTCTGCTTAATGGCAACGACCCACAGGTAGCGAACTTTGGACAGAATGCGAAGGCGAAACGTCTCTTTTACGGTATCGAAACGAAAGAGGTTGGTACGCCTGTGCCGGAGCAGTCGGCAGATATCATTCGTTGTATCCATTGTGGCGAAGACTTGCTCTACGAAGTCGCGTACATGTCGCATCTCGGCATCTATCGCTGTCCCAACTGCGGCTATACACTGCCGAAACTCGATATCGCGGTAACATCGGTCAAACTTGCTTCCGATGGCGAGGGACCATCACGTATCACGCTGCGAACTCCACAGGGAGTGATGGAATTAGAGATACCATTGCCGGGCTTGCACAATGTCTACAATGCTGCTGTTGCCGTTGGTGCTGCGCTTGCGGCTGGCTTCGATGTTGATAGTATGCAAACAGGATTGAGCAATATTCGCACGGCATTCGGGCGTCTTGAAAAGATACAGGCCGACGATAAGACGATCTATCTCTCGTTCGTCAAAAACCCGACCTCGTTCAACCTGATTCTACGGCTCATTGCACAGCACCCCGGCAACAAACATCTGCTCCTTGCGGCAAGCAACACGGTCGTCGATGGCGAAGATTTTGCATGGCTGTGGGATGTCGAAGTCGAAGAGATTGCTGACCATATCACCGACGCAGTGTGTAGCGGCAACAAGGCCGAAGAGATTGCCATGCGCCTGAAATACGCCGAAGTGCCAACCGATAAAATCACGATTGTGCATGAGCGTGAGGCGGCTTTGGATGCGGCCCTCAAGAACGTCGAGCCGGGTGGCACACTCTACATCATGTGTGGCTACACAACAACGCATGAGTTCCGCCGTGTCATGCAGAAACGCGGCTGGGTTAAACATTTTTGGGAAGAATAAATAATCCTGTACAGGGTGAGAATGCAACCCATTTCATGTAGTGGCGTGATTTATCACGCCTGTGTATCACTATAGCATTTCAGAACGCGGACAGACGTGATAAATCACGCCACTACATGGGATTACACCCCGATTGCCTATAAAAGGAATACACATAATGAGCGAAGCGATAAAAGACACGGGCATGGTTCTCAAGATAGGACACCTCTACCCGACATTGATGAGCGTTGCGGCTGATCGCGGCAACCTGTATTCGATTGAGAAACGTTGCAAGTGGCGTGGCATTTCCACCGAGGTCGAGCAAATTTTCGTGCGCCAGACACCAGACTTTACAAAATATGACTTGATTTTGCTACATGGTGCGGCAGACCGTGAGATGGAAATTGCCTCGCTGGATATCCAGGGCAAGGCAGCATCTTTACGTGAAGCAGCAGAGGCAAATGTGGTCTTCCTGAGCGTTTGCGCTGGCTATCAACTCCTGGGACACTATTACAAGCCTTTCAAGGGGCCAGAACTCAAAGGTGTTGGCTTGCTCGACCTCTACACGGATGGTGGCGGAACACGCTTCATGACGCATATGGCTCTTGAATGCCAGTTCGAGGAGACAGGAACAAAGGTACTCGTAGGCTACGAGAACCATAGTGGGCGCACCTACCTCGGCTCGAAGGCACAACCGCTCGGCAAGGTACTCGCTGGTTGGGGTAACAACGGAAAAGATGGCGTCGAAGGCGCAGTATACAAAAACGTGTTTGGAACCTATCTACACGGCCCTGTGCTACCGAAAAACCCCTGGCTCACCGACCTGCTTATTCAACGTGCCCTCGAACGCCGCTACGGAAAGGTCGAACTCGCACCACTGGACGACTCAACAGAAGATGCCGCTCATGATGCTGCCCTCAAATTAGCAATGCAATTCAAGGGTACGATGTCGGCGATTGAAGCTGTCGCATGGAAACGATAAAATCCTAAATACAAGCCATCATGTGGTAGGAGCGCACAGCGAACATATGAGAGCGCACGGGCGTACCCTTGTGTCGCCCGTGCATTTCAACAAATTTTATAAATCCGAGAAAGATACTTTATGCTCTCGAAACATACATTAAAACTCTGCTTTATAATCTGTATTCTCGTTATGCCTCTTGTTGCTTGTACTATATCGGTGGGAAATCTTGGCAGCACATCAGGAACTTCGACACCAACGGCAGGTTCAAATAGCCAACAACTCAATGTCTGGCAAAAAGTATCGTCAGGAATTGAGCTACGATACGAGGATTGGAAGAGTCCAGGGGATAACGAGGATACAATGACGATTCTTCGCTTCGATTTGAGCAAGGTGCATCTCAGCATTGGCTATCAACCCTCGAATCCTTTATCAGTGAGCGATTGGGCGCAGAAGGAACACGCTCTTGCTATCATCAACGGCGGATACTTTGATCAGAACGATAACTCCACAGCCCTCGTTGTCTCGAATGGTCAAAGCTATGGAAGCTCCTACAACGGTTTTGGTGGAATGCTTTCTGTGGATGCACAGGGGAACGTCAAGCTACGTTCACTCAGCGAAGACCCCTATGATCCGAATGAACAGTTAGAGCAAGCTACCCAGTCATCGCCCATGTTGATGATTAATGGAAAGCGCACACAGTTTCAAGCAGATGCTTCCAGCAAGCAACGAAGCATCGTCGCGCAGGACAATCAAGGGCGTTTACTCTTCATCGTCAGTCCCAGTCCGGCATTTTCGCTTGACGAGCTAGCAGACCTGCTTGCATCATCAGACCTTTCGATTAAGAACGCGCTTAATCTTGATGGAGGAGCTTCGACGGGACTCTATATGAATGCAAGTGGGAAGCATGTCGAGATCGACTCAGTGTCGATGTTACCGATTGTGATTGCGGTGAAATAATGTTATATGTCTCTCACATACCACTCAGATGCAATCGTAAATCCCTCTTCAGCTAGCATCGCACGTTTTGTTGCATCTAAATGACCGCACACAACTACGGTCTGAACTGCTCCTCGCGCCTTCATTTCTCGCATTGCTTCGTCGAGAAGTGCCTTACCAAGTTGTTCCCAATCGGAGTCACCTGCAACACAGAAATCATCTATGTTACAGGCCTTGCCACCGGGGTCATAGACTGGTGGGGCAGGAACGAGAGTAGCAATGAGAAAACCATCAATCACACCGTTTCGTTCAGAGACAAGCGCAACAACGCGCTCATCTTGAACAAGTTTACTTAGAAATGGTGTGTGTTTTTCGCGTGAGTCATCCGCTTTGCGCCAGAACGTCGGTTGATACTGCTGGTATTGTACGCGCCTCTGCTCGGCAAGTTCGACCATCGCGGGAACGTCTTCTTGAGTGGCTTTGCGAATCATGAATTTACTCCATAATTTGTACTATACCATATGATATCATGAGCTATCTGAACTATTTTTTGCATGAAGACATAGCATAAGGAGAGATGGGAAACTTTTATGAGCGAATGGTTAACATCAGAACATGCGTTAGACTATCTTGCACGTGCGGACAAAGTTCCACATCGGACAGAGGGCGAAGCTGTATTACTTGAGGTGGTTCCTCGCACAGCACGACGTATCCTCGACCTGGGAACTGGCAATGGCAGATTGCTAGCATTGCTCAAAATAGATCGCCCTAATGCTCAATGCGTGGCACTCGACTTTTCTCCAGCGATGTTAGATGCAGTGAGGAAACATTATGCGTCTGACCCAAAAGTTGAGATTGTAGAACATAATATGGATTATCCTCTACCTCAAATTGGCATGTTCGACGCGATTGTATCGAGCCTTGCCATTCACCATTTAACTGACCAGAGGAAACATGACCTGTACAGAGAAATTTTCGAGAGACTGGAACCCGATGGTATCTTCTGCAACCTCGAACACGTTGCATCGCCTACACCGCGTCTCCATGCACAACATCTTCGTGCAGCCGGGATTACTCGTGAAGACCCGGCAAACAAATTGTTAGACCTTGAAACGCAACTACGATGGCTACGAGAAATCGGGTTTACGGATGTAGATTGTCTGTGGAAATGGCGCGAGTTTGCGCTATTTGCTGGCGTGAAACCATAACT
>DAIQNC010000409.1:2769-4312 GCA_036788655.1 Ktedonobacteraceae bacterium | reverse complement strand
TTATCCCGGGCTTGTACCAAATGCATCCGCCCTTGATAAATCACGACACAACATAGGTCGGTTCATTATCATCTGTGATATTCTATCCAGTAGAAGATTATAGGAAGAAATGCAAGAAAATGAATTCACAGCACTACTCAATGGTCATTCAGTGGGACGATGAAGACGACATCTATATTGTCAGTATTCCTGAATTAAACATCAAAACGCACGGCAAGACGTATGAAGAGGCCATCAAAAATGCCCTGGAAGTTATTGATTTGTGGGTGGAAGTTGCGCGACAAGATGGAAGACCGATACCACCACCACAAAAATACGCTGCCTGAGAACCATGGAATTTTGTTCCACAAATTGTACGCTCCTGAGCATTTGAGAGATAAAGGATACTATGTATGACGCCTACTGAACTGACTGAACTCCTTTATCAGGAAGAATCGCTTCAACAAGGACGCATTCTTGATGTCCACATCACCGAAAATCAGGCATTTAATTCGCACATCCAACATCTGAAGGTGAGCTATTCACCTGATGCAATCCCACAACTGCCAACGGAACTGGTAGCCAAGAAGAATGTGCCGACAGATTGGGGAAAAGAAGCAGGACGCGATGAGGTCGCCTTCTATCAGTTTATCGCACAGCAGCCGCAGCGTTTCCCCATGATTATCCCATACGTGGTAGCAACGTATGATGAGCAGACCGGAGACTCGTTGTTACTACTCCAGGACCTCAGCGCAACCCATCACCCTCCTGTTACTCGTCAACAGCAAATCCTATTGGATGCTGTGCCTGATGATACTACATTGCACAGTGTTGTTGAAACATTAGCGGCATTCCACGCAGGGTGGTGGGAACATCCACAATTAGGAACCCCTCCTCTGGCTCTCGATTCTTACTTTGTGGATGAAGAGCATTTTCGTGAGTATTGCCAGTGGCTCAATCAGAACTGGCAGTCCTGCCTTGCAGCAGAGGGTCACTGGTTGCCCCAGGATGTTATCTCTGATATCAATGAGATTCTTCGCTTGCTGCCAGGAGCCTGGGAACGCTATCTCGCTAAACGCTTTCCCACGCGCCACCAGCTTACGCTTGTTCATGCTGATGCCTATCTCGCTAATTTTCTGGTGCCGTATACATATGAAGGTGGGAGAGTCTATATGATGGACTGGCAAGGGCCGTGGGGTGGGATAGGAGCGTATGATCTGGTAATGATGTGTGCATCTTTCTGGACCTCAGCTCAACGCCAGGAAAACAAGCGAGAAGAAACCATGCTACGCCGATATGTAGCAGCACTTCAGGCACACGGTGTCACGAATTACACGTGGGATCAGTTGATGGAAGATTATCGCTTGATGGTGCTGGTCTTTTTGCAGGTAGCTATCTGGGATCAAACTAATGGTTCAGTGCGAGACTATTGGTGGCCCAAACTTCAATGCCTAATGAGTGCCGCACGAGACCTTGATTGCGTCGGTCTATTGCGCTAACCTCTATATGTAATGCGACAATGATGAATTTTCACACTCAGAATTCGGTCATTTCGTAGAACCCC
>DAIQNC010000409.1:0-2759 GCA_036788655.1 Ktedonobacteraceae bacterium | reverse complement strand
TGTGTAAACCCCCTGTTTTTTGGGGGGTCCCCCAAAGCAGAGACCCATCGATAAATCGGGGTTCTACGAAATGACCGAATTCGTTTCTAAAAGTTCATCATTGCCGGCGTCCGCGTTGAAGGAACGCGCCGACAATGAATTGTCGCACTATAGATAAAAGGATTACTGTATGGAACTAACACCCGAAGAACAACATTTAATCGAACACGCAAAAGAAGCCATTGTGAAATACAATACCATCCGTCATGAACGAGGCGGAATAGATACACTCTATGCATTTATTCTGTCGGATAGCGGTACTATTCACGATGGGGCGTGTTATGAGCCGGAGCTTGCTCAAGCTACCGTGTGTGGCGAGAGACACGCTATAGCAAACATGATTCTTCAGGAGTCATACAAAGCCAGCATTACAAGCATTGTAGTAGCTGACCCTGTTCCCGAAGTTCAGGAACAGAGCAGACCGCCATGCGGCACATGCAGACACCTCATCTGGTCACATGGAACACCAGAAACAACCGTTATTCTGATGCAATATATTCAACGAAAAGATGGTTGGATATTTCCCAGGTTGCAGAAATATACCATCAAAGATTTTTTCCCACTCCCCTTTAAGGAAAAGGAAGGTCTCTGGGACAACTGGCAGCCAGAATAACCATGTTCATCATTACATGTGTTGCCGTACTAGACGGCTTAAACTGGCTCTCTGCTTCTCAAGCCCAACGCGGCGCAGAAGTTTTCCACTGCGGCGTAAACTCCGCTGCGAAAGTCTCCACAGCAAGCGGTGGCTGGCTGCAAGGCTGTTCCGAATGAATGGCGAGGTCATGTCGTGGCCTATGCAGGAGCAATTTCCATCTGGCGTTAATGTGAAAAGGCCGTTGCTTGTGACGAACTGTCCCTGTTTGATGGCGGCAAGCAATGCAGTTTCAGAATTTGAGCTACTTTGCACGAGTGTAAATACTTTGCGTTTCGGGTCACTCGTATGAATATCATTGCCGCCAGTGACTATTTTTCCGGTGGGAAGCTCTTGCTCCCATTGCGTCATCCAGTCAAGCGGAGGCATCAATGCGCCCATACGCCGCGTATTCCACCATTCGATACCGTGAACACGCTCAAACACTACCCGAATAATGCGTTCTTCCTCTGGATGAGCCAGCAAAATAAGACAATCAGGAGCCTCTTGCAGCACCTCGAAGGGATCGCTGGTACGAATATATTTGCGACATCCGAGCAAGAGCATATCACCGGACTCTGTAGCAACCTCTAATCCTGGGATGAAACGAAAATGCTCATCGCTTAACGCATCACATTCCTGTACATGTTCAGCGAAAGCTTCGGGATTTGTACGCTCGGCATGTTCGGTCATAGCAGCGAAATCGAGATGCCCTGCCCATCGCTTACGAAGTATGCTGAGGGGATAACAGCCTTCTCTGGAATACGATGAATGATTGTGAAGAATACCTCTGTAGGAACGTATCGACGTTACTTCCAATGCGTCTATCATGAATACACGTATTTCTTGCTATATTGGTCTACTTTAGTGAGCGACAAGTATATATCACTCACGGTACTATATAGCAAGCATAGTATCCACTTATGAACGCACCATATTTTTGCTGTTAAATGACTGTAAAATTTGGAGAGGATTATTTGTTTACAGCTCGAAGACCGTTAACAGCCCGATAGATCACAAAGAAGCCGTAGACAGAATAAGCTTCTATCCTGTCTACGGTTTCTTTGTTAGCCATGTATTATGCACCGTGACATTTTTTGTATTTTTTGCCACTACCGCAGGGACACGGATCATTGCGACCTGGCGCACCTTTGATGGATGCAGGGGCTTTCGCCAGTGTGGGCTTGCCATTGCCGTTGCTCCGAGCCTGATTGCCGTTCTTCCGAGCATCATTCTCGCTTTTCGACTGACCGCTTGATTGAGCGATGGCAGCAGCGTTGGTACGCATCTGATTGGGCAACTTGCGCTGCGCCTTACGCGGTGGTTCGGGTTGTTCGGCGCGTAGCTCGATACGTGCGCGTAGAATTCTATCCACTGTGTATTGCTGAATGGCGCGTTTCAGGTTCTCGAACATGCTAAAGGCTTCGTTCTTGAACTCGACGAGTGGGTCACGTTGCCCGATTGAGCGGAACTGAATACCGGCACGCATCACATCAAGCGCGTCGATATGATCCATCCACAGCAGGTCGAGAATTTGTAGTAAGCTCGAACGCTCGAAGTCGCGCTGATAGTCGATGCCCTCGACGCCCAGTTCCTTCGCCTTCTGACGCAGTTCCTCGCCACGCTGCTCGTAGGTATCAACCACGAGGTTCACAAGGTCTTCCTTGATGTCCTCGCGGCGCACCGCATGAAGGTTTTCTGGCACGAGTTCGGCAGGAATGGGAACCCATGCTTCGATGGCCTTATACAGTTGCTCCAACTGCTCATCTTCGGTTACATGATTGCTTGGAATGTGATTGTTGACGAGACGTGCGACCTCGGCACGAATCATATCAAGGATGCGTTCGTGCATATCACTACGTTCGAGAATGGCACGGCGGTCAGCATAGATAACCTCGCGCTGTTTCGCAATCACATCGTCATAATCGACGACGTTCTTACGAATATCGAAGTTGTAGCCCTCGACGCGCACCTGCGAACCCTCGATGAGATTAGAGACCATCTTGTTCTCTAATGGGATGTCCTCTTCCAGTCCCACGCGCTCCATGATATTACCCACACGGTCGGTTCCAAAGCGTTTGAGGAGGTC
>DAIQNC010000408.1:3967-4313 GCA_036788655.1 Ktedonobacteraceae bacterium | reverse complement strand
AGGATAATCCTCTTCAATGTCCTCATACCTATCTTCAAACAGGGAAGATGGCGCACGTGAAGAAGGTCGATATGGTGCAGGTGCTGGTCTTCCTGGTGCAGGAGTATAGTTCCTGGCTACATCGTCAAAATTATCATATTCATCATCGTCATTGTCAACTGCATAATCATCATATTCGTCATAATCATCGTCTTCTTCATATGCATCGTTGGCTACGGGCGGTGTTCTTGAAGGCGGTTGATTGGGTGCTAAAGACGCTCTCTTTCTGAGAGGAGAAACATCTTCTGAATCCAGGTCTACATCATACCAGTCGTTACTATCGTCGATTATGGGAGAAGAGCGAAAC
>DAIQNC010000408.1:0-3957 GCA_036788655.1 Ktedonobacteraceae bacterium | reverse complement strand
GAAGGCGTGTCGTGAGATTGTTGTTTAGCACCTTGCCTCACTTGCATCTGAATTTGTTCTAACTTTTCTTTTACGTCTATCATACTCGCAGGTCGCTGTGTCGGGTCTGTATTGACCATTGTTGCAACAAGGCTAGCAAGCTCATGAGGAATATCATCACGATAGGATTGAAGCGGCCTGAAGTGAAAGAGCGGAGAATTATCTTGTGGGTCTTGTCCTGATAATAGTTGATGTAGTGTTACCCCAAGACTATAGATATCAGACTGAGGCGATGTTTGATCGCTTCCATACTGTTCAGGGGCGGCATAGCCTTTCGTGACGTAGAGTACAGTATCTTTCATTTTACCGGGCGTAAAGAAGCGTGCTATACCAAAGTCGATGAGATACACATTTTCTTCCGGGGTAATCATAACGTTGAGCGGTTTGAGATCGCGGAATATTATCGGTGAATGACGAGTATGGAGATAGCTTAAAACCTTCGTAAGCTGGATGCCAATATCAAGTGTTAGTAATATACTAAGAGTATGGTTGGGAGCTTGTTTTAGACGATCATCAAGTGTTGTTCCTTCAATATAGGCCATTGCGAGATACCAGCGTCCGCTTTCATCAAAATAACCGTAGACGGCTGGCAGGTTAGGATGTTGCAAACTGGCGAGCAACTGGGCTTCTTGCTTAAATCTCTCGATTGCTTGAGCAACCTCATCCTGTCTAAGCCTACTCAGGCTCATCTCTTTGATAGCAACCGGGCGTCCCTGTAACTTAATATCTTCCGCTTTGTAGACGGCACCCATGCCCCCTTTGTCAATCACTTGAACTATGCGGTATTCTTTATGAAGAATATGCCCCGGCGGTATTTTCCCTGTTTCCATTCTTGCTGGATGTAGCATATATCTACATTGAGAACAATACGTTGCTTGCGCTCGATTTTCTGCCCCACATTGGGAGCAGTAGATATTACTTGGTTGCACAACAAGTCCTCTCTTTCCTGGGACGAAGAAGAGAATATGCCCTTGCGATACGTCAGCATGAAACGCTCTCCATCTATTTAGACGTAATGCAATAATAAGAAGTATAGCACATTCTGTATCATTCGCAACTATGAGTATTTAAGTATTTAGGAATACAGAAGGATATTTATGTGCTAAGTTAGCTATTGAACCACAAGCTATTTATAGCTATCGAATACTCCTTATAAAATATTCCCAAAACCGAACACCATTTCTATGTTACGGAACTTCGTATAGCCATAAACGATAGAGACAAGATATTGTTGAACGGATTTAGCGCAAGTTTTCTACCAGAGCAGAGGCGACAGGAAATGGAGCAGAATGCATTAACCGAATTGGCGACCTTGAAAAAGAAATATCTTACGAACAGCAATGAATAATGCTTTGGAGAGGAAATGATAGTGCCAAATATTGTAACACGTTTTCAGCAACATATTGGGAGGCAGTATAGTCAACCGAAGGGGATGATAGGCCGTGCGATTGGTGAGCGTATGCGACGCCAGCATGAACCGGAGGTACAATGGACGCTCTCACTTCTCGACGTGAGGCCGACGGATAGCATCCTGGAGATTGGTTTTGGATCGGGTCGAGCCATCGAACTACTGACAACACAAGCTATGAATGGACATATTGCAGGTATTGACCTGTCCCACACAATGCTACAAGTTGCAAGCCAACGTAACGCACAGGCAATACAGCGTGGACAGGTTGCGTTGCAGCAAGGCAATGTGACCACACTTCCCTTCGAGGATGCTCAATTCGACACAATTTTTAGCATTCATACCCTCTATTTCTGGCCTGATTACTCACGCGCAATTGCTGAAATTGCACGTGTCTTGAAGCCGAATGGTTTACTGGTATTAACGTTCTCACCCGGAACGATTACAGCAGATGGTACACAGGAACTCAATGCTTTTCAGAAAACTGTCGAAGAGCAGGTTTTGCCTGATATGAGGCGATGTGACTTCTCGGCTGCCTATCTCAAATACGGCCCCAATTCTCGTCAATTCCTTACTACTGCTGTGATTGGCAAGAAATAACGTCGTTGTTTATCAATCTTGATGCGAAGTATGTGCAATTCATGTAGTATCGTGATTTATCACGACACTACATGAAAAATCTCAAATTATGTTGGAAAACAACGTTATTTCAGAGCGTTTATCAGTGCAGGTAGCAGCGTCGTAGCATCGGGTGAGCCGAGGCCAGATGAAGCATCCCATCCTTGTGTTGCGTTATAGCCCGGAACACCATTGAGGCTATTGTTTCCACTGGTGATATCGTGAAAATCCTGGTTGTAGCTACTGGATTGCGCTATTTTGTAGAGTCCGGGATTGATGAAGCCGAGTGGGTGTCCTGCGAGTTGGTCGCCAATAGCCACGATGGATGCCCACATCGGGGTGCTGGCACTTGTGCCACCTATCGCTGTCCATTGACCACCAACGTAGATGGACATGGCGGAGTCGGGGTCAGCGTCGGCGGAGACATCTGGTACGCCGCGACGATTGTTGAGTTCGCTTTGAACCGAAGACGGCAGTGTCTGTTGATAGGAAGGCTCTGGGAAAAACTTGCTGAATCCGCCACCGCCAGCACCGTTACTGCTATTCCACACGGTTTCGCTATATGTGCCACCATTTTTTCTGATCGATGTGCCGCCAACAGTAGTGACCCAGGGATCATCTGCCGCAAAACTGGTCGTGGGGCTTTTTGAAAACACGTTGCCTTGCTGGTTGATGGCATCGGTAGAGCCGTGATCGCCGGATGCAGTCAGGATAGTGAGGCCATCCTGTGTTGTTGCCTGTTTGTAGAGCGCATCCCACTTCTGTATCTCCAGCTGCCCTGCCGAATCAGTAAACGTTGCTTCGGATGCTCCCCAGCTTTGAGAAATGATGTTTCCTGTATGATGATCAAGGGCATATTGTATCAGTTGTCTGAATTCAGGTAGACCAACTGTTCCCTCAGTCTCCGCAACAGGACTTTCCAGTACAACGATATTCGCACCAGGGGCAAGGGCGTGAATAATCTCAACATCGAGCGTTGTTTCCTGTCCCCAACCCGGTTTATCCCCATACGGATCGTATTCCTGCTCGTGGAGCGGTGCAATGATTTGAATTGTGATGGGTGGCAGGTGATAGTAGCTGTCGAAAGCGTTTACATCTTGCTGGAGCGTGGAGCTACCAAATGACACGATGTCAATGACCGTCTGGCCTTTCCCTGTATAGCCTTTTTCCAGAAGCGGCTCAATACCATATGCAACACGCAAGGCATGAGGGGTCATACAACCAGAACCAGGAATGCTTGATGGACAGGTATCCGTTGTCGAACCGAGTGATGCTATGTTACCGGAAGAGGGCGTTGCCGTCCCGTTTGTGTCAACAACGCCACCAGATGTACAGGCGGTGAATAACACAAGCAATAAGCCGAGTGCAAGCAATGGTAGCGCACGATACCTGTAGTGCAATCTATCTTTCATGTGAACATGTTCTTTCTAAGAAGTATTTCTTTGCATAATATCACGAAAATCACTCGGCTTACCTGCCCTATGCCCTTGTACTTTTCATGAGAATAGTGTAGGGTAATTATGTTTTGATGATGCATGGTATTTCTTATAGCCATAATATCAATGAAATAAAGGAGTGATATATGCTACCACCGATGCCACCGATGCCTTCACCTATGTATGACTCACGTATCAATATCAAAGAGTGGGATACTGTACAAAAACTTGGCGATGGCGTATTTGTTGGGAATTGGTTTGTCTTCGTCAATACAACTTCCATGATGGCGGCTCAACTTTCATCCCAGAGTGCTTTCGACACAGGGACGTTTTTGCTTGAACCTCGCGTCTTATTTCGTGGCAAAGGGAAACTTACCCTGCCGGGTGTCGAGATTGAACCGACGCCTTTACCAGCGTGTAAATTGCTCTCATTGACGAGCGATAAGTCCCTGTATC
>DAIQNC010000407.1:2129-4316 GCA_036788655.1 Ktedonobacteraceae bacterium | reverse complement strand
GCGAACACCTCGAACTGGTCATCCCACAGATGACGATCAACCAATCCACCATGAATCATCACAAACGGATGACCTTCACCTGCCTCGTCATACGCAAGGCGTGTCCCGTTGACTTCCGCATAGCCCGTCTTGACTTGTAATGGCATATATATTGTCCCCTTCTCAATAATCAAGCTTTACAATTTGTTACCTTTATGAAGGACGAACGAGCAGGGCAATTGTTGCATCCCAGAACACACCATTTTCATTGAACGGTTCTTGCATGTTGTGCCGTGATTTATCACGTGCGTGACCCATGTTGTACCGTGATTTATCACGTGCATCTGGTACACAGCCGTGATAAATCACGGCACAACATAAAGATATGCGATGAATGGGAAGTGTATCTGTGGGAACGGAAAGAGAGGTGGAAAGACTTACAAACGTTTGGTAGGATGAGGGGAAGCAACAATTCATTCACCCGTGAAGGTTGAATGAATAGATTGCCGTGCGGTTTACGCCTGTGAGAGCAGCAAGTCCGCATCGTTCTGAAATGCGCTTTCGGGAAGCATCTCGATGAGTTGGACATCCTTCTTTTCGACGAGACGGTTCTGTTCATCGACGAAGACAATTTGAGGAACGAGGTTGCGAATCTCTTTTTCGTCGAACTGTCCGTAGCTCATGATGATAACGAGATCACCCTCAGAGTTGAGCCGAGCCGCCGCACCATTCAAGCAGATGACACCGGAACCACGCGCACCCGCGATAGTATATGTCTCCAGACGTGAACCGTTGTTGACGTTCACAACCTGTACCTTCTCGTAAGGATAGATATCTGCCGCATCCAGCAAATCCTGGTCGATGGTGATACTTCCAACGTAGTTCAGGTTTGCCTGTGTGACGGTGGCGCGATGAATCTTTCCCTTGCACATAGTACGCTGCATACGAATCCCTTTCCATTGGACGTAAGAAATTACGCCCCTACACCAAACGTTATGTAAGATTTAATGTACGTGGAGCTTATGAATTATAGCTTTTTGCCCCCTGTACTAAAGTAAACGTTCGGAAACGCAAAAAGGGAACACATCATTCAAACTGGTACTATTACCATCTATTTTTAGCGTGGCTACGCCTTGCTTAATGTGTCAAGCAGAGCGAGTGCATACGCTTCAGCAACGCTCTGAGCATCGTACATGCTATCACCCATCATCAGGCGATAGCGGCATTTCCAGCGACGCGCAGGCCACTCCGCCAGCTTGATGAGCGTATAGGTCGAGGCATGATGCTCCAACGTTTCGCGCAACGACACCTCATCGAATGAGGTGATGCCGCGTTGGATGAGTGCTTGTTGTAATGATTGTGGTAATGTGATTGGTTGTTGTTCTGACATAATAATATAGGTAAGCATTCGTGACAGGGATGCAGGGTGTAATGAATTAGACCCGTACATCTCCGCGTTGGTGCAACGTGTATGGTAGAAAAGGGTGTAATGAATTAGACCCGTACATCTCCGCAAACGCCGACGAGTTCAGGATGCTGCCGTTCCCAATTCTGCAATGTTTTCAATTACGTTGACATGTACGGGTCTAATTTATTACACCCTACAACCCTGAATTCATCCCCTGCCATGCGGCACGTGCCTCAGCAGGGGTCAACGTCTCGAAATCGGTACGTGGCAGGTGTTTTGGAATGACGGTGAAGGGGCCAGACCAATCCTTTGCGTCTTCTGCCAGTCTGTCGAGAGCCTCGTATGCCTGTTTGCGTGACTGCTCGACGATGGGATAACGCGCTGCGGCCCGGTTGAAGACCTCATGATCCTTCGTGTAGACCTCAATGCCGTTTTGCTCCACTACATTGACACGCGCCACGACATCAATGTAGAGGTCGATATAGATAAGTTCACTTGCTGTGCTGCTATATGTCGAGGTGGGCAGGACAACATCGCAATAGGCATCGGAGAAGCTGCCATCCGGGTGGTAGCTAATATGCAGTGTGTACCATGCATCGTTCCAGAAATAGCTCACCTTGTGACGGTTCGCAATCCACGTCCCCGGTTTCCAGTGCATCGCGGTTCCCAGAGGTGTCCAGATTGTCACATATTCATCGCTCACGGGAAGCTGGTAGCCCTGCCATGCGCCCCACTGGTCGCCACTCACCAGCATCTTGCGTATCTCGGCCTTTTGTAACATCATTACACCCCTTTGTACT